>CAMVIO010000033.1 GCA_947167555.1 uncultured Selenomonadales bacterium | reverse complement strand
TACGATCTCGGGCGCGAGAAATTCCTGGAGCGCGTCTGGGCATGGAAGGAAAAATACGGCAGCCGCATCATGTCGCAGCTCCGTTCCCTCGGTTCATCCTGCGACTGGGCGCGGGAGCGGTTCACGATGGATGAGGGATGCTCGCGGGCGGTACGCGAGGTGTTCGTCAGCCTCTATGAAGAAGGGCTGATCTATCAGGGCATGCGGATCACGAATTGGTGTCCGCGCTGCAATACGGCGCTGTCCGACCTCGAGGTGGAGCATGAGACGGAGCAGGGGCATCTCTGGCATCTCGTCTATCCGGTGGAGGGTTCGGACGAGAAGGTCGAGATCGCTACGACGCGTCCGGAGACGATGTTCGGCGATACGGGCGTTGCGGTGCATCCCGACGACGAGCGATACAAGCATCTGATCGGCAAGACGCTGATCCTGCCGGTGGTGGGGCGGAGGATTCCGCTGTTCGCCGACGAGTACGTCGATCCGAAGTTCGGCACCGGCGCGGTGAAGGTGACGCCGGCCCACGACCCGAACGACTTCGAAATGGGGAACCGGCACAATCTGGAGCAGGTCAAAGTCATCGAGAACGACGGCACCATGGGCGAGGGCGCGGGAAAATACGCGGGGCTCGACCGCTACGAGTGCCGCAAGCGTCTCGTGAAGGATTTGGAAGAGGCGGGCGTCTTAATCAAGACTGAGAACCACGAGCACGCGGTGGGCCATTGCTCGCGCTGCCATACGACGGTGGAGCCGCTGGTTTCAAAGCAGTGGTTCGTGAAGATGGAGTCGCTGGCGAAACCCGCCATCGAAGCGGTGAAGGACGGACGCATCAAGTTCGTGCCGGAGCGTTTCGCGAAAATATACACGGGCTGGCTCGAAAATATCCGCGACTGGTGCATTTCCCGCCAGCTCTGGTGGGGGCATCGGATTCCGGTCTGGTACTGCGACGACTGCGGCGAGGCGTCGGCTTCCCGCGAGGACATCTCGGTTTGCCCGAAGTGCGGCAGCAAGAATATCCATCAGGACGAGGATGTGCTGGATACCTGGTTCAGCTCCGGACTCTGGCCCTTCGAGACGATGGGCTGGCCTGAGGACACCGAGGAGCTTCGTCATTTCTATCCGACCAGCGTGCTGGTGACGGGTTACGATATCATTTTCTTCTGGGTCGCCCGCATGGTGATGCAGGGGTTGAAATTCGGCAAGGATATCCCGTTCCGACATGTGTTCATCCACGGCCTCGTACGCGACAGCCAGGGGCGCAAGATGTCGAAGTCGTTGGGCAACGGCATCGATCCGGTGGAGGTCATCGACAAGTACGGCGCGGACACGCTGCGCTTCATGCTGGTGACGGGCAACACGCCGGGCAACGACATGCGTTTCTATTGGGAGCGCGTGGAATCGGCGCGGAACTTCGCGAACAAGCTCTGGAACGCGTCGCGCTTCATGCTGATGAATCTCGAAGGATTCGACAAGAGCTTTGTGCCCGAAAAGGCTGATTTCGAGCTGGCCGACCGTTGGATTCTTTCGCGTTATGCGAAGACGGCTGCGGGTGTCACCGAGAATCTAGAAAAATTCGAGCTGGGCGAGGCGGCCCGCGCGATTTACGAATTCATCTGGAGCGAGCTCTGCGATTGGTATATCGAGCTGGCGAAGCCGCGCCTCTACGACAAGGAAAACGAGCGTCCGCGCAGGACGGCGCAGTATGTGCTGGGCTATGTGCTGGAGCATACGCTTCGCCTGCTGCATCCGTTCATGCCGTTCATCACCGAGGAAATCTGGCAGCGCGTGCCGCATGAGGGCAAGAGCGTGATGGTCACGGCGTGGCCGACGGGCGAGGAAGGCAAGATTGACGAGAATGCCGAGACCGCGATGACGGCCATCATGGAGACCATCAAGGCCATCCGTAATATGCGCGCCGAGGCGGGCGCGCAGCCTGGGAAGAAGAGCGAGGCTATTCTCCATATCGCGGACGGGAACCTGCGTGATGTGTTCGCGGAGCACGAAGGTTATCTGAAGGGACTTGCGGACACGGAGCCGGTAACGCTCTGCGGCGCAGACGCGGCGAAGCCGGAGAACGCCATGACGGCGGCTGTGGGCGGCGTCGGTGTCTATCTGCCGCTGAAGGGCCTGATCGACGTTGAAAAAGAGACCCAGCGTCTGACGAAGGAACTGGAAAATCTCGATCGGGAAATCGAGCGCGCGAAGAAGAAGCTCTCGAACGAGAACTTCACCGCGAAAGCGCCGGCCGATGTCGTGGAGAAGGAGCGCGCAAAGCAGAAAGATTATGAGGAAAAGCGAGCGGTCATGGCCGAGCGTTTGCGGCATTTGGCTGCGCTGTAAATCACGCGAACAAAATTCTCAATGGGAATCCGAATAAGAGGTTTTTCATGACATATCAACAGGCATTGGATTATCTGGCGTCGCTGAACACGTTCGGCATGCGGCTGGGATTATCCCGGATCCTGCGGCTGACGGAGATTTTGGGGAATCCACAGGAAAAATACCGAACGATTCATGTCACGGGCACCAACGGCAAAGGCTCGGTCTCCGCGCTGACAGCGGCGGCGCTCACGGCTTCCGGGCTAAAAACGGGACTTTTTACGTCGCCTCATCTTTCCAAATATAATGAAAGAATGCGAGTGAACGGCGCGGATATTTCCGACGAGGACTTTGCGCGAGTGCTCGCGCGCACGCGGGACGCGGCGGAGCAGATGATCGCCGAAGGCGGGGAAAGTCCGACGCAGTTCGAGGTGCTGACGGCGGCGGCGTTCCTCTATTTCGCCGAACAAAAAGTGGATTACGCGGTCATCGAGGTCGGGCTGGGCGGCCTTCTCGACTCGACGAATATCATTACGCCAGTTGTTTCGGTAATCACGAATGTCACTTTGGAGCACGCAGACTTTTGCGGAGGCACCCTGGAGGGCGTCGCCGAGCACAAGGCGGGCATCATCAAAGAGAAGGTCCCTGTCGTGACGGCAGCGCAGGGAACGCCTCTTTCCGTGATTCGGAGGACGGCGAAGGAGAAAGGTGCGCCAATCTATGTGATGGGCGAGGAGTTTGCCGCGAAACGGCTTTCCGGCACAAGCGAAAAGCAGGAAATCTCGCTTGACGTTCCCCGGCTTTCGATTTCGGATTGGCGGTACGAGCTTTCCCTGGCTGCGCCTTATCAGTTGGAAAACAGCGCGGTGGCGGCGACGCTTCTCGCGGTACTCGCACAAAAGGACGCACAGGTCTCGATGGAAGCGGCGAAAAGGGTTTTTGCAAAGACCGTGTGGCCGGGGCGTTTTGAACGAATGGACATTGGTGGGCAAAAGATTATTGTGGACGGCGCGCACAACCCAGCGGGGGCGAAGGCGCTCAGGGAAGCCTTGGATTCGATATTCCCGACGGAGCCGCGCACGTTTTTGCTCGGTATCCTGCACGACAAGGCGGTTGAGGAAATGCTCGACATACTGCTCCGCCCAGAGGATGCCGTCATCGTGACACAGCCGGATTCGGAGCGAGCGGAGATGCCGGAACAGCTTTTGCGGTCGGTACGAAAACGCGTGCGGATAGCGGAAGCGGAGCCGGACCGTGGGAGCGCTCTCGCTCGCGCGTTTGCGGCGGCGAAGGGGAAAATCCTTTGCTGTACGGGATCGCTCTATCTGATCGGGGATTTGCGCGAGCGGATTGTGGCATGGAAGGAGGAAGCATGGGATGCAGGAATCGGAAACGCTGAGCATCATTGAGCAGAAAAAGCTTCAAAGCCGTCAGCGTGCCATGGAAAAGCAATGCTATTACGCGCTCTGCGCGGAGGCGTTCCTGATCTCGATTTCACCGAACCTGGCGATTGTTGCGCTGATTATCGGCGTCGTCTTATGGATTCGGCGCTGGATATGCGATCCGGATTTCCATTTCCGAAGGCTGCCTTATGATGTACCGGTATTCCTGTTTATCTTGTTTGGGGCGGCTTCCATCGCGGTATCTCCAAATCCTGCCTTCAGCGTCTATAATTACCGCGTGCTCGTCGGCTCGTATGCGTTCACGTATTTTTTGGCGGGGCAGACGCTCAGGACGGAGGAGCACCTTCGCGGCGTCCTGAAGGCGCTGGCATGGTCGGCGGTACTGGCCGTGATTTACGGATTTTATCAATTCTCGTTCGGGATCGATATCGCCGATATGAAATGGGTGGACGCCGAAGCCTTTCCCGAGCTGAAAAAGCGCGTGTTCTCGACCTGGGAAAACCCGAATATCTTTGCCGGGTATCTGGGCGAGGCAATCGCAATGACCTTCGCGTTTTTCATCCGTACGGATAATGAAAAACAAAGATGGCGATTGGGCGCATTCATCCTGGCGCTTGCTTTGTGCCTGGTCATGACATACGCTCGAGGCGCGTGCTTCGCGGTCATGTTGACACTGGCGGTGTATGGCCTGGTGAAGGATCGTCGTGTGCTTTTAGGGTGCGTGATCCTGGGCGGCGGCATATTGCTCGTCGATCCGATGCTGGCGGAACGGCTGCTTTCTGTGTTTACGAAGATAGACACGTCTTCGGAAATGCGGTTGGCGATTTGGGAAAGCTCCGCGGCAATGATTCTCGATCATCCGATCCTGGGCATCGGATGGGGCGCATACCGGCTTGTGTATCCGGAGTACGATTTTTACATCAACGATCCTTCGGTAATCATTTATCATGCGCACAACATGTACCTGAATTACGCGGCGGAAATCGGAGTCATCGGCGCCGCTGCGTATTTCTGGTTCTTTTTCGGCACGATGTTCACCGCGTTTTTTGCGGCGGGAAATGAAGAAAGCCCTTTCGTGCAGCGGTTTGAGCTGGGCGTCGGGCTGGCGCTCGTTTCCGTTGCGCTGGGCGGATTGACGGACGATGTGGTGTTCAATATCCCGACCTCGATGCTGCTCTGGATGGGGTGTGCGCTTGCTATGGCGGCGCGTGGTGCGGGGACAGGAATCCAAGACATAAAAACGCAGGAATAAAGACCTACTCTCTGCTGCATAAAACTTCTGAAAACGAATGGGGAAACTGCAATTTCAAGGCAGTTTCTCCATTTTCTCTAAAAACGATATATTGTGATTTTTTGTGTATTGGCCCCCTCGAAATGTCCATATATGGCGGATGGTCTGTTTTTTGCAATACAGGTGTCCATTTTGCGGGAATTGTCGAAAAACACGAAGGAAAAGTAGGTCAAATTGCTTGACTATGAACGCCCAAAGTGGTACACTTATAGCCGGAAGAAATTGACGCCCGAACGAGCTGATACACCTTCTTTTCCGGGGCTCCGACAGATGCGAGTTAATCGGACGGCCGGGAAGGAAGACAGCCGGTCAGGCGTCAAAATAACGGCCCGCTGAGGCCGTAAATTAAAGGAGGTTTTTTAATGATTGACATCACTGATCGCGTACGCAACAAAGCCCTGCGTGACAAGATCGTGTCGGCTGAGGAGGCCGCCGCGTTTATCAAGCCGGGCATGAGCATCGGTACCAGCGGGTTCACGCCGTCGGGGTATCCGAAGGCTGTCCCTCTTGCCCTTGCGAAGCGCATCGAGAAAGAGCACTTCAAAATCAATCTTTGGACTGGCGCGTCTGTCGGCCCGGAGCTTGACGGCGAACTCTCCAAGGTCAAGGGTATCGATTTCCGTATGCCTTATCAGACGAATAAGGACATGCAGAAGGCGATCAACACGGGCGAGGTATCGTATTGCGACCTCGATCTGAGCGCCTCGGCGCAGATGGCCCGCTACGGCTTCATGAAGGGCAACAAGATTGACGTTGCCATCGTTGAAGCTGCTGCGATTACGGAAGAGGGCAACATCATCCCGACGACTTCCGTCGGTAATGCTCCGTCCTATGTCCAGACTGCGGATGTCGTCATCGTAGAGGTCAACACCTCTCAGCCGCTGGCTCTTGAGGGCATGCATGATATCTACGTTCCTCTCGATCCTCCGTACCGCCTCCCGATCCCGGTTGTCCGGCCCGACACTCGCATCGGCACGCCGTTCATTCCGTGCGATCCGGCAAAAATCAAATTCATCGTCGCTACGGACATCACCGATAAGGTTCGTCCGCTGGCAGCGGTGGACGACGTCGCGAAGAAGATGGCGGGCAACCTCATCGACTTCCTGGATGGCGAGGTCAAGGCAGGCCGTATGCCTCAGAACCTGCTGCCGCTCCAGTCCGGCGTCGGCAACGTCGCGAACGCGGCTCTCTCCGGTTTCGTCAATTCGAAGTATGAGCACCTGACGGTTTACACCGAGGTTATTCAGGACGGTATCTTCGACATGATTGACGCCGGCAAGCTCGACTTCGCGTCCGGCACCTCCCTGACCCCGTCGCCGGAAGGACAGAAGCGCTTCTACGAGAATATCGAGAAGTACAAGAAGAAGATCATGCTTCGTCCGGAGGAAATCTCGAACAATCCGGAAGTCGTTCGTCGCCTTGGCGTCATCGCGATGAACACGGCGATCGAGGCCGACATTTACGGCAACATCAACTCGACTCTTGTCAACGGTACCCGTATGATGAACGGTATCGGCGGCTCGGGCGACTTTGCCCGCAACGGCTACCTGACGATCTTCCTGACCCAGTCCACGGCGAAGAACGGCGACATCTCCTCGATTGTCCCGATGGTCTCGCACGTCGATCACGGCCAGCAGGTTGTCGATGCCATCGTCACCGAGCAGGGCGTTGCGGATCTCCGCGGCGTTTGCCCGCGCGAGCGCGCGAAACTCATCATCAACAACTGCGCGAATCCCGAGTATCGTCCGCTTCTGCAGGATTACTACGATCGCGCACTCAAGGCGACCATGGAGAAGGGCGTGGCGCATACGCCGCACATTCTCAAGGAAGCCCTGTCGTTCCACGTAAGGCTCGCCGAGACCGGCTCGATGAAGGTTAAATAAGAGGCGCGGCCTCGTAGATAATTCATCAGACGTTATTGGCGAACAAATAAAAATAGGAGGGTAAACCCATTATGAGCAATGAAAAGATCAAAGCTGAACTCGAAAAGTACGAAGCTGCCGTAGCGAAAGCTATCGAGAAGACTCCGGAGCGCAAGCATCTGCCGGAGCAGCGCCTCTACACGCCGCTGGATGTTGCGGGCGCAGACGAGTACAATGAAAAGATCGGCTTCCCCGGTCAGTATCCGTTCACGCGTGGTGTTCAGCCGACCATGTATCGCGGCCGTTTCTGGACCATGCGTATGTATGCCGGCTTCTCGACGGCGAAGGCTTCCAACGAGCGTTATCGTTATCTGATCGCGAACGGCGGCACGGGCCTTTCCTGCGCTTTCGATCTTCCGACGCAGATTGGTTATGACTCCGATGATCCGATTTCTGAGGGCGAGGTCGGTAAGGTCGGCGTTGCCATCGACTCCCTGGCCGATATGGAAGTCCTGTTCGACCAGATCGATCTTGGCAAGGTTTCGACCTCGATGACGATCAACGCCCCGGCGTCCGTCCTCCTCTGCATGTACATCGCTGTCGCTGAGGAGCAGGGCGTTCCGGCTGACCAGCTGCGCGGCACGATCCAGAATGATATCCTGAAAGAGTATGCTGCCCGCGGCACGTACATCTTCCCGCCGAAGCCGTCCATGCGTATCATCACGAACATCTTCGAGTATTGCTCGAAGAACGTTCCGAAGTGGAACACGATCTCGATCTCCGGTTATCATATCCGTGAGGCTGGTTCCACCGCTTCGCAGGAAATCGCTTTCACGATTGCCGATGGTATCGCTTACGTTGACGCCGCTATCAAGGCTGGCATGAACGTCGACGATTTCGCGGGCCGTCTGTCCTTCTTCTGGAACGCTCACAACAACGTTCTCGAAGAGGTTGCGAAGTTCCGCGCTTCCCGCCGCGTTTGGGCGAAAGTCATGAAGGAGCGCTTCGGTGCGAAGAAGCCGAAGTCCATGATGCTCCGCGTTCATACCCAGACGGCTGGCTCGATGCTGACGGCGCAGCAGCCGAACAACAACATCGTCCGCGTTGCTCTCCAGACGGCAGCAGCTGTTATGGGCGGCACGCAGTCCCTCCACACGAACTCCAAGGATGAGGCGCTGGCTCTGCCGACGACCGAGTCCGTTACCATCGCTCTTCGCACGCAGCAGATCGTCGCGAACGAGAGCGGCCTGGCCGACGTCATCGATCCGCTGGCTGGCTCCTACTATGTAGAGGCTATGACCGACCGCATCGAGAAGGAAGCTTGGGATTACATCAAGAAGATCGACGAGCTCGGCGGTGCCGTCGCTGCTATCGAGAAGGGCTACATCCAGAAGGAAATCCAGGATTCGGCCTACAAGTGGCAGATGGATGTCGAGAACAAGCGCCGCATCATCGTCGGCGTCAACGAGTACACCCAGGAAGAAGAGCCGCCGAAGGGCCTCCTGAAGGTCGACGCTTCCGTTGGCGTTGAGCAGTGCAAGAAGCTGGCTGACCTGAAGGCCGGCAAGCCGATCAACAAGATGACCAAGGGCCGCGACAACGAGGCTGTCAAGGCTGCTCTTGCGGAATTGAAGGAAGCTTGCAAGAAGGACGAGAGCGAGAACCTCATGCCGCATATCCTGAAGGCTGTCAAGACGTATGCTACGCTCGGCGAAATCTGCAACGTCATGCGCGAAGTCTTCGGTCTCTATGAGGCTCATGTCAGCCTGTAATCACAGGCCGGTTTCTCAACACTCGAGTTTTGCAAATGCGGAGTGCGCGGAACGCTCGCGCACGAAGCTGAATCTAAGTTGGAGGGAATAGAATAATGGATAAAATCAGAGTTTTAGTTGCTAAGCCTGGTCTGGATGGTCATGATCGTGGCGCTAAGGTTGTCGCCCGCGCTTTGCGCGACGCCGGTTTTGAGGTTATCTACACGGGCCTCCGTCAGACGCCGGAGCAGATTGCTCAGGCGGCTGCCGATGAGGACGTCAATGTTGTTGCGATGAGCATCCTTTCCGGTGCGCATCCGCACCTCTTCCCGAAGGTTGTCAACCTCGTCCGTGAGAAGGGCATGAAGGACACCCTGATCATTGGCGGCGGCGTTATTCCTGACGGCGATATCCCGGCTCTGAAACAGGCTGGCATCGCTGAGGTCTTCACGCCGGGCACCCCGACTGGCGACATCGTTAAGTTCATTAACGAGAACGTCAAGAAATAATTTGCAACAGTAAGGATTTGCCCTCTTTGAATTCATTTCATTGAGGGCAAACCTTTATATTGCTGAAGGTGGTGCATTTATGGAGAACATAGCTGATGAAGTCCTGAAGGGTAACCGTCTTGCGCTGGCGAAGGCTATCACGGCTATTGAAAACGAGCGTGAGAACGCGACAGAGATCATGAAGCAGCTTTACCCGCATACAGGCAACGCGTATGTCCTCGGCATCACGGGCCCACCAGGCGCGGGAAAGAGCACGCTTACCGACAAATTGGCAAAGGAATTCCGCTCGCGCGGAAAAACAGTTGGCATCATAGCAATTGACCCGACCAGCCCGTTCTCTGGCGGCGCGATTCTCGGTGACCGTATCCGCATGAACGACCTTGCGATGGATGAGGGCGTATTCATCCGCAGCATGGGCACTCGCGGAAGTCTCGGAGGACTCTCGCACAAGACGGCGGACGCCGTCAAGGTCATGGACGCTTTTGGCGTGGACGTTATTTTCGTTGAGACTGTCGGCGTTGGCCAGTCCGAAGTCGACATCGTGAAAGCGGCGGATACGACGATGGTTGTCCTGATCCCGGGCATGGGCGATGATATTCAGGCGATCAAGGCAGGCATTTTGGAGATTGGCGACATTTTCACGATCAACAAAGCCGACCATGACGGAGCTGACAAGCTTCAGACCGAGCTCAACATGATGCTCGACCTGGACGGTGTGATGAAGGATTGGCGGCCGCCGATCCTGAAAGCGGTTGCGAACCAGAACATCGGCATAACGGAAGTTGTCGATACGTTCCACAAGCATCGGACCCATATCGAGGAAAACGGGCAGTTGACTGTAAGGCGTACCGAGCGGGCGAAAAATGAGATGTTGGATCTTCTTGACGCCAAGATTGGCCAATATGTGCGTCATAAACTCGTGGACAGCGGGAAAATCGACGGGTACGTCGAAGAAATCAAATCGCGCAAGACCGATCCGTATACGGTAGTCAATGGTGTTATGGAGAATATGCTGAAATGAGAAAACACCGTGGATGGAAAATGGCCATACAGCCTAATGCTGATGGCTGTTCCAAAAATAAAAACAAAATGGGAGGAATTCACATGAGCAAGTTTCACGTTCTGGGCGTAGACCATCTTGGCGTGGCCTGTGCCGATCTCGATGAGGGCAGCAAGTTCTGGGCTGAGTGCATGGGCGTTCCCTGCAGCGGCAAAGAGACGGTTGCTGAGCAGAAGGTTACGACGGTGTTCCATCCGATGTGGAACGGCAGCCAGGTTGAGCTGCTCGTCGCGACGGCTCCGGACAGCCCGATTGCGAAGTGGATGGAAGGCAACGGCGGCAAGGGCGGCATCCAGCACGTCGCGCTGCGCGTTGACAACATCGACGCCGCTATCGAAGAGCTTCAGGAAAAGGGCGTCAAGATGATTGACAAGAAGGCTCGTCGTGGCGCGGGCGGAGCGGACATCGCGTTCATCCATCCGAAATCCACGGGCGGCATCCTGCTCGAGATCTGCGAGCTCCGCGACAAACGCGAGGCTTACTGAGCACTTGCAAGCGAATACTGAATGAAAATCAATCATGCCCCATACCGGAAGACGGCTATGGGGTATGATTGGTTCTTGGAATTCATCTTTTTGTCGGTTTTTCAAATTTTTTTCAAATATTTTTCAGAAAATGCTTGCAAAAAATTGGATTATCGTGCAAAATAGAGCGTGGGTAAACTTTACCAAAATATAATACCCTTTAGGAGGTAGAATATGGCTACTGTTCAGGAAAGAATCAAACAGGCGAAGGAGAAAATCGAGCACGTCCGCATGGGCGGCGGAGAGAAAGCCATCGAGAAGCAGCACAGCAAAGGCAAGCTGACTGCCCACGAGCGCCTCGATCTCCTGTTTGACGAAGGCACCTTCGTCGAGCTCGATGCTCTCGTTCACCACCGCTGCGTGAACTTCGGCCAGGACAAGAAAGAGCTCCCGGGCGAAGGCGTTGTCTGCGGCTACGGCACGGTCGACGGCCGTCTCGTTTACGCGTTCGCGCAGGACTTCACCGTTGAGGGTGGCTCCCTCGGTGAGAAACACGCGCACAAGATCTGGAAAGTCCAGGATCTTGCCATGAAGATGGGCGCTCCCTGCGTCGGTCTGAACGACTCCGGCGGAGCTCGTATCCAGGAAGCTGTTGACGCGCTGTCCGGCTACGGCGGAATCTTCTTCCGCAACACGGCTGCTTCGGGCGTTGTTCCGCAGATTTCCGCGATCATGGGTCCGTCTGCCGGCGGCGCGGTTTATTCCCCGGCCATCACCGACTTCATTTACATGGTCAAGAATACCAGCCAGATGTTCATCACCGGCCCGGCCGTTATCAAGACGGTTACCGGCGAGGAGATCACGGCTGAGCAGCTCGGCGGCGCTATGACGCACAACACGGTTTCCGGCGTTGCGCACTTCGCGGCTGAGAACGACGAGGACTGCATCAAGCAGATCCGTTACCTGCTCTCCTTCCTGCCGAGCAACAACATGGAGGAGACCCCGCTTGTTGAGACCGGCGACAGCCCGCTCCGTATGGACGAAGGCTTGAACACGATCATTCCGGACAACCCGAATGCTCCGTACAACATGAAGGACGTCATCAAGATGATCGCCGACAACGGCGAGTTCTACGAAGTGCATGAGCATTTCGCGAAGAACATCATCACCTGCTTCGCGCGCTTCGATGGCCGCACGGTCGGCATCATCGCGAACCAGCCGAACGTCATGGCGGGCTGCCTCGACGTTGACGCTTCCGACAAGAGCTCGCGCTTCATCCGCTTCTGCGACGCGTTCAACATTCCTCTGCTGAACCTCGTCGACGTCCCGGGCTTCCTGCCGGGCACGGATCAGGAGTACAAGGGCATTATCCGCCACGGCGCGAAGATGCTCTATGCGTATTCCGAGGCGACGGTTCCCAAGATCACGGTCATCCTTCGCAAGTCCTACGGCGGATCCTACATCGCCATGTGCTCCCGCGAAGTCGGCGCGGATCAGGTCATCGCTTGGCCGTCCTCCGAGATCGCGGTTATGGGCCCGGCGGGCGCTGCGAACATCATCTTCCGCAAGGATCCGGACAAGGAGCAGAAGACTGCGGACTATGTCGCCGAGTTTGCTACTCCGTACAAGGCTGCGGAGCGCGGCTATGTCGACTATGTCATCGAGCCGAAAGAGACTCGTCCGCGCATCATCCAGTCCCTGAACATGCTGGCTACGAAGCGCGAAGTCGGTCCGGCGAAGAAGCACGGCAACATTCCGCTTTAATCGGCGAGCTTTTTCCGCCGAAAGCGGAAGAGCAGTGTATCTCTGTGGACGATGCGGCCTGACCGTGCCGCAAGGCGCGGTCAGTGCCCGCGTTCAAATAAAAAATAACAATTTTGGAGGGAATCCAAGTGGCAAAAAAATTTAACATTACTGTAAATGGAAGTTCCTATGCTGTTGAGGTTGAGGAAGTCGGCGGTTCCGCTGCTCCGGTAGCTGCTGCTCCGCGCGCTGCTGCTCCGGCCCCGGCCGCTGCTCCGGCTCCGGCACCGGCTCCGGCTCCGGCTCCGGCCGCTCCGGCTGCTAAGGCCGCTGGCGCTGGCGAGCATGCCATCAACGCTCCGATGCCTGGTAAGATCCTGAAGGTCCTCGTCAAAGAGGGTCAGCAGGTCAAGGCTGGCGAGAACATGATGATGCTCGAGGCTATGAAGATGCAGAACGAGATCCTTGCTGACGCTGATGCGACGGTCAAGGCTGTCAACGTTTCTGAGGGTCAGACGGTCAAGGCCGGCGACGCTCTCATCATCCTCGGCTAATCCAAGCCAAATAAAAAGCGCTCTCCTGCGGGAGGGCGCTTTTTCTATACCTTTTGGAGAATCAATCTTCTCTGTACAAGCGAAGATTATTTATTCGAAGGTCGATCTCGAAGGTGCGGGGCCAGGGGAAGCGGGCGGTGGCGGTGAAGT
>CAMVIO010000032.1 GCA_947167555.1 uncultured Selenomonadales bacterium | reverse complement strand
ACAAACAAAAACGAAAGAAGTGTGCTGCATGAAAACGATACGCGCCCTTTTTCTCGCGGCAACGATGCTCGTTCTCGCCGCGTCCACCGCGACGGCGGGCGCACAGGATTTCATCCTCGTGAACCGCACCGGCTACGACATCTACGCCGTGAACGTCAGCCCGTCGGAAACCGAGAAATGGGAAGAAGATATCCTCGGTTCCCAAATCCTCTCCAACGGCGAAGCGTTGGAAGTCAAATTCGGAAAAAGAAAAGAACGGTACTGGGATATACAGGTGAAATTCAAGGACGGCAGCGGCCTTTACTGGATGCGCCTCGATCTGATGAATACGAAAGTAATCGCCCTGAACGGCGACGGCACCGCCACAATGGAATAAGGAAAGCCGCAGGCGTCGAACCTGCGGCTTTTTGTATAAAATCTTCATGTTTCTTTCTTTGCCGGTCCCCAGCCTTGTCGTTGGCTGATTTCGTCCCATGTGTCATAGGCGACCGCGAGCCGTTCCGCATCCTCCTTGTTCAGCGACGTTCCCGTCGCTTTCACCGTGCGAGGTGAATCGTTCGGCTTGTCTTCCACGTTCTCGTCGACCTTTCGCAGCTTGTCCCGAAAATCCGTATCCTCCTCGTCTTTCCGGTTTTGCGCAAACACTTTGCCCGCCGAATCCGGATTTTCCTTGCTTTCCTCGCCTGTCAGCTTGTCGAGGAGCTGCTTGTCCTCCTTCGCTTTCAGCCGCTCCATATCGAGGAACGAAAGTCCCGCCTGCTCCTGAGGCTTCGTTTGGCCGTCTTTTTTGTCCTTTTGTCGACGCGCCGCTTTCTTTGCGACGCCATACGTTTCGTCAATCGCTTCCTGCACGTCGCGCTTGAATTCGTCGCTTTGCACGTCGATGGTGTTACCGTCTTTTACGGTCTGCACCATGGCGCGTATTTCCCTCAAGAGCGCATTGTCGTCGCCCGTGTCGAGCTCGTCCAAAGCGTTCAGCAACGTATCATAATAGTCGTCTTCCGCACCGAATTTTTCAAGATAATCGTTCAGATGTACGGCAAGCGCGCCAAATGCGCCGTTCACGGGCGTCAGGATATGAGCGAAGCCATAGCTGCTGTCGTCAAAAGAAGACTTCCAGGCGACGCCTTCCCGTGTGTAAAGCGCATCAAAAGCTTCCTCATAGGTTGCGCGCGGTTTCAAGATTTCGCCGATGCTTTGGCTGATGGCGCTTGTAACTTCCTGTCGAAAGCTTTCCTTGCGCGCGGCAAGCTCCTCCGCTTCCGTGACGGTTTCCACGATACCGTCCTCTTCCGTCCAAAGGAAATGCTCGGAACGTATTTCCGTCACGGGCGTATATTCCGTTCCTTCCGTCACAGGAGTAAATCTAGTTTCGCTCTCCGGCAATTCCTCCAACGCTTTGTTCTTCAAGACCTGTTGCGCTTCCGGGCTGAGTTCCACAGAAAAGGGCGGCGCTTCGAAAGACCGCAATTCTCCCTTTGGCACGTTGCCGATAATGTCGACAATCCCTTTCTTCTCGTTTTTCCTGATGATGTCGAACGGGCGGCCTGTCTGTCGATAATTCTCGTTCCATTGGCGGTATGTATCCGCCAAACGGCTCAACGACTCCCGTTCCTCTTTGCGTGTCATTTTTCCATCATAGGAAAACCTGACAGCGAGACTGCCGTTGTGGATTTGCATATCGAATCCCTTCCTTGCTTGTTCCCAAAGAACTTCTTATCCTTATATCGAAATAATAATATGAAATCTCAACTGTTTTCGGAAAATATTTACAATCATAAAGCCCAATGCAGTTTTCATGTTATGATTTTTTCAAAACGAATACCGCGATCTCCGGCGGGCATCCCAAACGGTACGGGAACCAGCTTCCGTTGCCGCTGTGGACGTAACCGAAAGTTGTTCCAACATGATAAACGCCGCGCATATATTTGAACACCGGCGGCACAATCGGCATACCGAAGATTCCGAGCTGTCCGCCGTGAGTATGGCCCGCCAGTGCCAGCTCGACGCCATGCGACGCCGCAGCGTCGAAAAAGTCCGGATGATGAGCCAGCAATACCTTCACTGCGTTTTCCGGCACGCCCGCCATCGCCGTTTCCATCGATGCCGCACCGCCCAGCTTGAAAAGGGTGCGCAGGCGCGGATAATCGACGCCGAGGAACCAAAGCGGGCGCGTGCCGTCCACCACCAACGCGCTTGCATCCCGCAACACATGTACGCGCGTTTTCGCCAGTGCTTCCTCGGTCGCCTCGATATTGCGGAAATACTCATGATTGCCGTAGCAAAACCAGATCCCTTTCGGGAATCGCGGCACAAATTCGTCGAGAATCTTCGCCGCTTCCGCGTTCATCTCGTCGTCATCGAAAAGGTCGCCGGTGACGGCCAGCGCGTCCGCGCCCGTGGCCGCCGTTTGCTCCAAGAGTTCCCTCCACTCCTCCAGAGAGAAGAACAGCCCAAGATGAATGTCGCTGAGCTGCGCGATGCGAAATCCTTCCAGCGCATTGTCAATGCCGGGAACGGGAACGGAAAATTCCCGCAGCGCTATACCCGTCCGGCCCACCGTTCCGCCGTAAACGCCGGAAGCCAACGCTAAAGCCGGAAGCGTCGCCGCGCCTTTCAACAGCTGCCGCCGCTCTCTGTCCATCGGCACGACAATGGCGTCAGCGACAAAAAAGCGGTATATGCCGCGCACGGCACAGACAATCGCCGCCAGCACCAGCAGCACCAGCTTCGCCATCCAATACATCGAGAACACGATCGCGCCCGCGCGCAGGAACGTCTCAGGAATGCCGTCATGATGACGGATCAATCCGAAAAAAAGCAGCAGCGACAGCACATCAAGCGCCGCCATCGCGATACGTCCCCGCACCAGCCATCGCGTGGGAAGCACCGTTCCCAGCGACCAAGAGGAAAGCCCCATCACGACGCCAAGCACGCAGAGGACTATCAACCAAAAACGAAGCATTCATTCACTTCCTTCCATTTTATATATTCTCAATCCATACTGAAAAAAGCAAGAAAAAAGGCCCCGCGTTTTGCGAAGCCTCTTCGTTGCCCTATAGTTTTAAGTTTCAAGGATATAGACGTCGATGTCCCGGCGCCCGAACTCCATGCAGTCATCATAATCTTCCATGCAAAGGTCGATCATTGCGCCCTCGATCATTCCGCCGGTATCCGCCGCAATCGCGACGCCGTAACCGGGGATGTAGACCTGCGTCCCCAGCGGGATTACGTCAGGGTCCACCGCGACCACGCCGTGAGTTGCCGGAAGCCCCGTCGCCGTGACGCAGGAGCCGCCGCCGTCCGTCGGCAGGTATGCGCTGGCCTCCATGACCATGACATTCGTGTAACGCACCGTGCCGTGAGCCGTTTCCAGATATCCGTCACGCAGCTGCGGCATCTGCTCCAGAACCTGCTGCGCTTCTTTCTCCTGCGCTTCCTCCGCCGCGATTTCCTCCGGCGTGCGGAGTTTGATGTGCAGCCCCTTGTGAATCGGCGCATCCTCGTTCAGCGAAGGCTTGTACTTCTTGCGGTCCACCCCCAGCTCGTCAAGGAGCCGCCCGACTGTCGGACGCGCCGTTTTCATTTCCCGGACAGTTCCGCCCATCTCGAGCTCAACCGGCACAGCGCGAACGATATGGATTTCCGTGTCGTCTTTCACGCGGAGCGTCGACATCCGATACTCATCGTAACTGCCCATCGCAATGCCCGCTTCCGAAATGATCTTTTCGGGCTGCGACTGCATCGTCGTCAAACGCATTTCCTGCCCGTCGACGAAAACCGTGACGTGCTTGACGCTGCCCGCGCCCGCCGTCAACATCGCCGCCGCAGCAAGTCCCGCGCAAATCGTCATCTTACTGCCATAAATCGTCTTTCGTATTTTCGCAAAAACATTCATCCAATTCCTCCCTACAGACAAAAGCCGTACAACCCGCCGTCCGTCACTGCAGACCGACGCATGAACCGCCTTTGGTGTACGCCGTCATCCCAAAGGATTCCCCTGGAGCCGCGCTCCTCCCGGAAGCACCTTCACCGCTCCATCCCCATGACAGCCGGAAACGATTTTCGTCGGCCCCTCTGCCGAACGAATCCGTTTCCCCTTCGCCCGGCCCTCTCGCCGGACGTCTTTTTATGCGGGTCCATTTCACCCACGACCGTATTATACCATTTGATTAATTCGCCTGTCAAATTTTCATGGTGATTTCACCCACTTTCAGCTTATTTTCAGCTAAAAAATGGGCGAAAGTTTTCTATAATGCCTATATTTTCACGAATTGCAACCACTTTGTAAAAAAATAGGTCTATGCGCTGTATCCCAGCCACGGCAAAGAAAGCGCAAAAAAAGACGCGTTATTTTCGAACGCGCCATTTTTGTTTTCTTATTTTTTAGTTTTTAAGTTTTCTTGTATTCAAAAATTTAGTCCATAAATCTCGCAGGCGTTTTTCGTCGTCTGCTCGGCAAAATTCACGAGGCTTTCTCCGCGAATTTTCGCCGCGCATTCCGCCGTGACCCGAACGTAGGCCGGTTCGTTCCGCTTTCCGCGATAGGGCAGCGGCGAGAGATACGGGCAGTCCGTCTCGACCAGCAAGCGGTCGGCGGGCATTTTTTGTACGATTTCCGGCAGCTTTGCCGCGTTCTTGTAAGTCAGCGGTCCATCCACGCCGATGTACCAGCCCAGCTTCAAAAGTTCCTTCGCCATCTCCCAGCTTCCCGAAAAACAATGAATGACGCCGCGATTTTTCCGCCCCTCGGTTTTCAATATCGACATCAGGTCACCGTGAGCCTCGCGGTCATGGATGCAGACGGGCAAATCGAGGTCGCGGGCCAGCGCAAGCTGACGGGCGAACATTTTTCGCTGCAGCTTGCGCTTTTCTTCGTCCTTTTCCCAGTAATAATCGAGGCCGATCTCGCCAATCGCGACGATATTCTTTGCCTTCGTCCAAGAGGCAAGGCTGTCCTCGTCGGCTTGTGTGAGCGGGAAAGCGTTTTCCGGATGGACGCCGACGCCGCCGAAGACATTTTCATGCGAAGCCGCAAGCTTCACGACGCGGGCCGACGCCTCCATCGTATCGCCAAAGGTCACGACGGCGACGACGCCCGCCTGTTTCGCACGAGCCAGCATTTCCTCCCGGTCGACGTCGAAGTCCTCGCCGTCGATATGGGCATGGGTATCCACCAGCGTGATTCCCTCCGCTTCCTGCTCCCATGGCGGAAGAATATTCGCTTTTTCCCCTGCGTCCTTTTCCGTCGTCTCCGCTTTTCGAGCCGCGTCGCGAGCCGCTTTGCGCGCTTTTTGCGCCGCCGCGGCAAGAGCGCCGGGATCGAGACTTTCCGCCATCTCAGCGCACCACGCTTCCGGCGGGCATGTCAGTCTCGATCAGCCGCAGCTTTTCGCCGTCGGACGCCGCCAACACCATGCCATGCGACATGATGCCGCGCAGCTTCGCCGGCTTCAGGTTCGCGACGAGAATCACATGCTTTCCGACAAGCTCTTCCGCCGTGTAGACGTCGGCGATACCGGACACGACCTCCCGCGTCTCTTCCCCCAGCGAAAGCGTCAGCTTCATCAGCTTGTCCGTCTTCGGCACGCGCTCCGCCGCGACGACCTCCGCCACACGAAGCTCGGTTTTCTTGAAGTCATCGATGGTGATGACGCCCTCCGCGCCCGCTTCAGCCTTTTCGACTTTCTTTTCCTGCTTTTGAGCGGCTTTCTGCTTCTCCTGTTTCGCGGGCTGTTCCTCTTTTTCCACCTCGATGCGCGGGAAAATCGGCTCAGCCTGCCCGATATGCTGCCCCGCGGGGAGTCCGCCCCATACCTTCACAGCGTCGAGCCGGACGTCCCATATATCTCCCATCATGCCGAGCTGCGCCCAAATCTTCGGCGCGGTCTCAGGCATGAACGGCGAGATCAATACGCTGATCACCCGCAGGCTCTCGGCGAGATTATACATCACCGTAGCCAGTTCCGCCTTTTTCGCCGCATCCTTCGCCAGCGCCCAGGGCGCGGTCTCGTCGATATACTTATTCGCACGGCCGATGAACGCCCAGAGTTTTTTCATGACCGGGCTGATTTCCATGTTTTCCATGCCCGATTCATAGGCGGCAAGCAACTCCGCCGCGTCGGCAATCAGCGCCGCGTCTGTCTCGTTCTTCGTCGTCGCCGCTTCGATGACTCCGTTCTGGAATTTTCCTATCATATTCAATGTGCGGTGCAGAAGATTCCCGAGGTCGTTGGCGAGATCAGCGTTGATGCGGCCGATCAGCGCGTCCCGTGAGAAATTGCCGTCCTGCCCGAGAGCGATCTCCCTGAGCAGGAAATAGCGGATCGCGTCGGCGCCGAACTCGTCGATCAGAAGGTTCGGGTCGACCACGTTGCCTTTCGACTTCGACATCTTGTCGCCGTCCACGATCAGCCAGCCGTGGCCGTAAATCTGCTTCGGCAATGGCAGGTCGAGGGACATCAGGATCGCCGGCCAGATAATCGAATGGAACCGCACGATCTCCTTGCCGACGAGATGCACATCCGCCGGCCAGAATTTCTTAAACTTTTCGGGATCATCGAAAAAGCCCGCCGCCGTCACATAGTTCGTCAGCGCGTCAAACCAAACGTAAATGACGTGCTTCTCGTCGTCCGGCACCGGAATGCCCCAGTCAAACGACGTGCGGGAAATGCAGAGATCGTCGAGTCCCCGCTGGATGAAGCTGATCATCTCATTGCGCCGGGACGTCGGGCGGATAAAGTCGGGATTTTCCTCAATATGCTTGAGAAGCCGGTCGGCATAGTTCGACAGCTTGAAGAAATACGCTTCCTCCGAGACTTGCTGAACGGGGCGGTGGCAATCGGGGCAGCAGCCGTCCTCGTCAAGCTGCAGCTCCGTCCAGTAGCTTTCGCAGGGCGTGCAGTAAAGTCCAGTGTATTCGCCTTTGTAAACGTCGCCCTTCGCTTTGGCGCGGCGGAAGAACTCCTGCACGACGCGATGATGGCGCGGCTCGCTGGTGCGCAGGAAGTCGTCGTTCGAGATGTGCAAACGCTTCCAAAGCGCCTGGAATCCCGCGACGATCTTGTCCACGTATTCGATGGGCGTCACGCCTTCCTTTTCGGCGGCCTGCTGGATTTTCTGCCCGTGCTCGTCGCTGCCGGTCAGAAAGAACACGTCGTACCCGGCCAGCCGCTTGAACCGAGCCATCGCGTCGGCAATCGTCGTGCAGTACGCGTGCCCGATATGCAGCTTCGCGCTCGGATAATAAATCGGCGTCGTTATGTAAAAAGATTTATTCGCCATCAAAGTTCCCTCCTAATAAAATAGCGTCTCTATTTTATCAATCGAGCGCCATAAAATCAAGAAGGCCGTCGCGAAACGGCCTTCTTCTCCTCTATTTTCCCTCTGCCTCCAGCACCGCCTGATAGACGTCGCGGCGGGAAAGCCCTGTTCGTTTTGCCGTCTCACGGATGGCTTCCTTTTTCGCCATGCCGTCGGCGACAAGCGCAAGCACCGTTTCTACGACATCCTCCGGCTCGGATGTTTGCGCATCCTCCGGCGTGTCTTCCGCGCCGCCGACGACAATGACAAATTCGCCGCGCGGCGGATTATCCTCGCACCACGCCATAAGTTCCGACAATCTGCCTCGACGGAACTCTTCGAATTTTTTCGTCAGCTCCCGGGCGAGAACCGCCGGACGGTCGCCCAGCGCGGCGAAGATTGCCTTCATCGTCTCGACGAGACGATGAGGCGCTTCATAGAAAATCAACGTGTCCGTGCGTCCGGCAATCTCGGACAGACACACGCGCCTTTTTTCCTTCGTCCTCGGCAAGAAGCCGACAAAGGAGAATCGCGTCGTATCAATCCCCGAAGCGATCAACGCGGAAAGCGCGGCGTTCGCGCCGGGAATCGGCACGACTCGAATCCCCGCCGCGATCGCGTCGGCGGCGAGCCGCGCGCCGGGATCGGCGACACCAGGAAGCCCCGCGTCGCTGACGCAGGCGAGATCGTTTCCCGCCAGCAGCCACTCGATCAGTTCCGGCCCTTTCTCCGCCTTGTTGTGCTCATGATAGCTGACGAGCCGCGTCGAAATCCCGAAATGCGTCAAAAGGTGCCGCGTGTGCCTTGTATCCTCGGCGGCAATCAGCGGCGCTTCCTTCAGGACGCGAACGGCCCGATACGTCATATCCTCCAGGTTGCCGATGGGCGTAGCGCAAAGGAAAAGCGTGCCGGGCTTTTTTGCTTCCCCAGCACGCTCTATATCGTCCGCCATAAAATCACTCCGCATTTTTCAGTGTTTCCCATAGATTTCCAAAAGTTCCGGCGTGTAATTCCCGTTCCCATCATAAACGCGAAGCGTCGGCAACGCTATGAGGCCACCGGGCGCGCCGCCCTGTACCGCCTCAATCAGCACGAGGTTCGCCGACTTCCCCGCCTTCGGCTCCACGAAGCGCATTCTCTTGGGCACAAGCTGATTCGCCGCCAACGCCGCGAAAATTTCCGCGAGCCGCGCCGGACGATGCACCATAGCGAATTTTCCGCCATAACGAAGCGCGTATCGCGCCGCCCGAACGACGTCCGACAGCGTCGCCGTCATTTCCTGTCGCGCCCCGGCCTGCGTCCCTTTCGCGACCGGACCGTCCGAGACGCTGCCGTAAGGCGGGTTCGCCAGCACGACGTCAAAGCTTTCGGGCTCCACGAGCTTCCGGATTTCCCGATAATCACAGCAACGCACACGAATTTTTTCCTCCAGCCCGTTCAGCAAGACGCTGCGCGCCGCCATACCCGCCATCGAGCTGTCGATTTCCAACGCCTCGACGTAAGCGGCGTTCTCCGCCATCAGCAGCGGGATCGCGCCCGTCCCCGTGCCGAGGTCAAGTACGCGGCAGCCTTTCCCGTATCTGGGGAAACGAGCGAGCAGCACCGCGTCCATCGAAAAACGGAAGCCGTCTGTGCGCTGGATGATCCGCCGTCCCAAATGGTCCAGCGAATCGACGCGCTCATTCCTCGCGAGGCGGACGCCCTTCATGATCCCCGTCCCGCGTTTCCGCGTAATTCTTGCGCGAACGTCCGCGGCCTTCCTCACGGCGCGGCGGGCGATCATGGGACGCGTGCTTGTTTCCGCCTCTGCCATCCCGCTCCTTGCGGGGACGCCCTCCTTTGTCAAAGCGTTCGCCCCGACGCTTCGACGGGCCTTCGCCCTCGGCGCGGGGGCCTTTTTTCCGTCCTTCGCCGTCGCCGCGCTGCGGACGCTCCTTCCGTTCCTCGCGTCCGCGTCCGCCGCGTTTGCGCGGGCGTTCACGTTCTTCTCCGTTCTCTTCGCTTTGGAGCATCGCGATAGCCGCCAACGCCGCGACATCCGACAGATCCTCTTCCTGCTCGACGATATCCTCCCAAGACGCCACGATCGTCCGGCTGTCATCCAGAAGGATCGTCGCCGAACGCCGCTGAGCGTTGATCGAAATGACCTTGCCGTCGCCCTCCATCGTTGCCACGCGCCCGCCGGGATGCGGCGCCTGCGCCTTTCTGAGCGCCGACTGCTCGCGCCGCCGCTCGCAATACACGTCGTTCTCATATTTCAGGCAGCACATCAGCCGCCCGCAGATGCCGGAGATTTTCGTCGGATTCAGCGAAAGATTCTGTTCCTTTGCCATGCGGATCGACACCGGCACAAAATCGCCGAGGAACGTGGCGCAGCAAAGCGGCCGTCCGCAGCAGCCGATGCCGCCGAGCATCTTCGCCTCGTCGCGCACGCCGATCTGCCGCAGCTCGATCCGCGTGCGGAATACCGCCGCGAGATCCTTGACCAGCTCGCGGAAGTCGATGCGCCCGTCCGCCGTGAAATAAAAAATGATCTTGCTGACGTCGAAGGTGTATTCAACGCTGACCAGCTTCATCTCGAGCTCCCGCGCCGCGATTTTTTCCTCGCAGATGCGGAACGCTTCTTTTTCCCTCGCACGGTTTTCCGCGACCTGTGCGCGGTCTTCGTCTGTCGCCACACGCTCCACAGCCTTCAGCGGCAATGTGACCTCCGAGTCCTCCACCTCGCGCGGGCCGAGAGCCACATGGCCGAACTCCATCCCCCGCGACGTCTCCACGATGACGTCGTCGCCCTGCGCGATTTGCATCGTCCCGGCGCCGAAATAATAAATCTTGCCCGCTTGCTTGAAACGGACGCCGATTACCGTCTGCATCCTGTCCTCCTATAATCCAAAGCAGATACTTTCAATTGCCTGCAACCTTTATCAAAAAACCTTCTATCATCAAGCGCGGCGACGCGTTCGAGGTCGAAAGCCGTCTCGCCGCTTCTGTCGCTTCCCGCTCCGCTTCAAAAGCCCGATTCGCTGGAAGCGTCCCGGCAAACGCGAACAATCGCGCGCTGAAATCCCCGTTCATCAGCGAAGAGGAGCCTTCCATGATCGCCAGGATGTCCCGCAGCAGCATCCGCAGATATCGGAACCATTCCAAAAGGCGCTCCCGGTCGAGTGCCCCCAGCCGCTCGCCGATGGAAAATATCGTCTCCGGCGTCATCTGCGGCAGCTTTTCCAGCGTCGCCATCGCGTCCTCGCGGAGCGAAAGCGCGTCCTCGGCGAAAAGCCGTAGTGCCCGCCCTGCGCTTCCATCCGAAAGCGCGATCAGCGGCCCGCGCAAATCCTCCGGTACATTATGCACCGCCAACACCCGCGACATCGCCCCATCGTCCAGCGGCGCAAAAGGTACGAGCGTGCAACGGGAAATAATCGTCGGCAAGAGCGCCTGCCGCGCCCCGGTCACGAGCAGGAACAACGTATCTCCCGGCGGCTCTTCCAGGGTTTTCAGCAGCGCGTTGGCCGCCGCGTCGTTCATCGTTTCCGCGTCGTCCAACAGGACCGCCCGACGTGTCGAAAATTTCGGCGCCCGCGCCACCGCGCCACGCATCTCGCGAATCTGCTCAATCTTGATGCTTCGCGCCGCTTTTCCCGAAGTCTCCGGCAGCACCGCGAAAAAATCGGGATGCGTGCCCGCCGCCAACGCTTTGCAGCTCGCACACTCGCCGCAGGCGAGCCCGTCCTTCGGTTCAAGGCAGAGGAATGCCGCCGCCGTCGCGAGAGCCGTCAATTTTTTCCCGACGCCCTGCGGCCCCGAAAAAAGAAGCGCGTGCG
Organism: uncultured Selenomonadales bacterium; assembly: GCA_947167555.1. GTDB lineage: Bacteria > Bacillota > Negativicutes > Selenomonadales > Selenomonadaceae > RUG12372. The sequence goes on along the minus strand of CAMVIO010000032.1, from coordinate 2,378 downwards.
GCACGCGCCTTTCCGAAAGCAGACGCGCGAGACGCGCCCGCGTTTTCTCATGCCCTTCGACTGCCGCCCACGCGCCCGGCTGCACGCGCAAGACGACCGCTTCTTTTTCTTCCGCCATCAGCTGTAAAGATCCACGAGCATACCGCGGATCGCGTCCTGGCTTGCCACGATGTCGAGCTGATCCGACTGGCCCAAGCGGATATGCTCGGCCATCTTTTCCAGCTCCTCGTCGATGCTCCGCACCGTCGTATAGACCTTCTGCCGCCCCATGCGGTCCCACCCCGCCGAGGTATGCAGTTCGTACATATTCGCCACGGCCTCGTTGACAAATTCCTGCACAAGGCTCCGATACGCGCGCAACTCGTCATAGGTCGGCGTCTTCGTCAGCTTCGCACCCTGCTCGTCAATCTTCTTGAGCAGCGCCTCCAGCTCCTCGCGCGTCATGTTGCCCCGCTGATCGGTCAGCTCCGCCGAGAACGAAGTATCCGCCTCTTCCACATGACGCATCCCGCTGTGAACGGAAGATGGCATCGACTGCTGCCGCTGCGACGAAATTTTCCCTATCTCCATATTGTTCCCTCGCTTCCGAAGGCTTACTCATACTTATCTCAGACCAAAATTTTTAATGAAAATTTTGACCTGAGATACGCCTGCTTCGCAGGCTACATTTGCGCCTACGGCGCAAATGCCGTCTCATGCACTCTCTGTAAAGATTTAAAAATCTTAACAGAGAGTAGTATCATACATTTCTTGAAAAATATTATACCGATTTTACAGGGAAATGGCAAGAAATCTCTGCTCACCACCCTTTATTCTCCCGCCAGAAATCCAGGCGAAGCATGACGAGAAGCGTGAAGAATTCCAACCGCCCCAAAAGCGTGATGCAGCAAAGCACCGCTTTCACGAACGGAGAAAAAGCCGCGTATGTTTCCGTGGGGCCGACGAGCCCGAAAGCCGGCCCTACCGTGGAGACGGCGCTGACACTCATGCCGATCGCGTCGAACATCGGCACGCCGTCAAACATGATAAGCGCCGAGGCGGACACGATGAAAAACAGATAGACGAAGAAAAACACTCCGACGCGGAGCAATACGCCCGGCGGTACGACCTGGCCATTCATGCGGACACTGACAACCATGTGCGGATGCATCCGCTGCCAGATATGCGCCGCCGCCATACGCAAAAGCAATACGGCCCGGGTGACCTTCAGTCCCGCCGCCGTCGAGCCGGCGCAGCCGCCCACCATCATCAAGAAAAGCAGCAGGCACTTCGCGAAGGTCGGCCAACGGTCAAAGTCCGCCGAAGTGAAGCCCGTCGTCGAGATCGCCGCCGTCTGGAACGTCGCGTAACGCAAAGCTTCCAACGGTCCGTAGATGCCCTCCCGCCAAAGGTTCGCCCAAAGCAGCGTCGTACCGACCGCAAAGATCAAAAGATACGCCTTGAATTCCGTGTTTTCCGCCAGCGCCTTCCATCCGCGCACACAAACGCGATAATACAACGCAAAGCTGACGCCCGCTACCAAAATGCAGAATGTTACCGCCATCTCGATCGCGACGCTGTCGTAATAGGCAATGCTCTCGCTGTGCGTGGAAAAACCGCCCGTACCGATCGTCGTCAAGGCATGATTGACCGCGTCGAAGGCATGCATGCCGCAAATCGCGAAAAGTCCCGCTGCCATCACCGTCAGGACGACATAGATGACGACCAGCGCCTCCGTCATTTCCTTGAGCCTCGGACGCATGCGGTCCTCCGTCGGTCCCACGGACTCCGCTTCATACATGTGGACAACATTCTGCCCCGCCTTCGGCAGCAGCGTAATAAAGAAAACGACGATGCCGAGACCGCCCAGCCATTGGGTCAGGCTCCGCCAAAGAAGAACGCTTTCCGGCAAAAGCTCCGGCGCCGGAACGACCGTGGCCCCGAAGCCCGTGAATCCCGACACGCTTTCAAAAAGGCCGTCAATAAACGAAAGATGTTCTCCCAGCGTATACGGCAGCATCCCGAAAAACGCGGTCATGATCCAAGCCAGGCCCGTGATGGCAATACCCTCCCGGACGGTCATGAGACCTTCCTCCATATACCCGACCTTCCAGCCCGCACCGCCAATCAGGATGCAACAAAAGATGGACAAGCCGAAAGAAAACGTCGCTTCGTCGGCGTAAGCCGCCGAGGTAAAAAAAGGAATGAGCAAGGCAATGCCGCAGACCCAAGCAATGCGCCCAAGAAAATAAAAAACCACGCGCCACGCCAAGCCCAAACTCCCCTTTCCGTCTTGCTTTCTTTAATCCCAACCCCGTTCTTTTCTCCAAAACCCGGGGCGAAGCAGCGCGAGCATCGGGAAAATCTCGAGACGCCCGATTATCATCGAAGCGGCGACT
>CAMVIO010000031.1 GCA_947167555.1 uncultured Selenomonadales bacterium | reverse complement strand
TGGCCTCCCCTGAAAGGGGAGGCGCCCCGAAGGGGCGGAGGGGTCCTTCAGCAGTTCCCCGCATACACATACTTCAAATGCTGCCGCGCCGTTTCGCATAGCTTTTCCATCGTCGCCAGCGGCGTCATCGGCTCGTTCATTTTCCATCGGGGGAAATAGCGGCTGATGTGAAGCGGCAGCTCCTTGGAAATCGTCGCGAGCCATGACGCTTCCTCGTCCATGTCCTCGACACTGTCGCTGATTCCCGGCACTGCCAGCGTCGTGACCTCGACATGACAGGATTTCGCCGCCCGCGATATCGTATGCTTGACCGTTTCAAGATCGCCGCCGAGCTTTTCATATTTTTCCGCCGACCAAGTCTTCAGGTCGATATTCATGGCGTCCACATAGGGCAGCAACTTTTCCAGGATTTCCGGTTCCGCCGTGCCGTTCGTCACCAGTGCGACGAGAAGCCCTTGCGCGTGCAGGATTTTCGCCGCGTCACAGACGTATTCCCAGCCAATCAAAGGCTCGTTGTAAGTGAAAGCCGCGCCGATATTTCCATGGGCTACAAGCTCCCCGGCGATCTCGGCCAGCCGCTCCGGGGGCAGAAGGTCCGTTTCCGCCTCCGCGCCGACCTGTGAGATTGCCGCGTTTTGGCAGAACGCGCAGGAAAGATTGCAGCCGAAGGTCCCGACGGACAGGATAAACTTTCCGGACTGCCAGCGGTTGAACGGCTTTTTCTCGACGGGATCGAGGGCAACCGAAGTTACGCGTCCATAAGAAAGGCTGACGATCTTCCCGTCCCGGTTCCCCCGCGCGCGGCACCGCCCCGTCTTCCCTTCAGAAAGAGCGCAATGATGGAAACAAACGGGACAGATGGCTTTATCTTGCATATCATTTTCCTCAGTGGTGCCTTGTCACCTCAAACCGCCAGAGCTTCACCGGCCCCTCCGGGTCGATGCCGCCTTTGCGGCACGCAATCGAGAGCTGCTCGGCCACCGTGTCGACGCCAGCGAGGTTGGGAAGCAAAAGCCCCCGCCGCCCGCCGCTCTCGACGATAACGCCGTACCGCTTCGGGTCGAGCATCTCGTCCGAGGGAATCGGCTCCGGCTCGGTCAGTACATCCACACTGTAAACCAGCGCGTCCAGTTCATCCTCGGTCACAGGGGAAAAGCGCGGGTCCTCCGAGCAGGCCGCGACCGCGTTCCGCACAATCTCGGCGCCGAGACTTTCCGTGACGGGAAGAATCGTACCAATGCAGCCGCGCAGCATGCCGTCCTTTTTCAGCGAGACGAAAGCCCCCGACCGCGCCGCCGAGAGCTCCGGCGGCAAACCCTTGGGTACGTCGGCGCGTTTCCCGGTTTTCACGAAGGTTTCAAGGCTCATCCGCGCCAGCCTCACATATTCATCCTCCGCCGCTTTACGCGCCGCAAGACGTTCCTTTTCCGCTTTCTCAAACAAGTCCCCGAAGGCGCGGCTCTCGTCACGCTCGCCGACGATGAATGACGCCACGCCGTAGCCGACGCCGAACGGACCTTCATAGGAAAGCCGTTCGCTTTCGACCTTCCGACGATCGAGCGCGCCCGCCATCATCCAGAACGAGCGAAGGCCGCATTCCGCCGCCCCCTCGGAAAGCTCCGCGTCAATCGACAAGAGCCGCAGAAAATCCCCCGCCGCCAGCGCAGCCATGCACTCCTTGTCGAAAACCGGGCCTTCGGCGGCAAAACCATAAGGGCCGTCGGCTTTCAGCTTGTGGGAGAGATCGCCGGAGGCCACATAGACCACGCGCCGGTTCAAAATCTCCGCCGCCTGCGCCACGCATTCGCCGAAACGGTAATGGGTGCGCGGCGAAAGACCGGACAGGCCGACACGCACGATTTTCACGTCGGGCATGACCTCCTGCACGAAGCGCAGCGGAACCATCGTGCCGTGATCGAGCTTCGGCATCCGCTCCGCGCCCGTGCCGCCGTCCACGCCCGCCTCCATCAGGCAGCGCGAAAGCGTTTTCACAAGCTCCGCATCGTAATCCGCTTCGAGCTTCAGCCCCGGCACACGGAAGTCGCCGAAATCTCCCGCCGCGTGATCCCTCGGCGAGATATGGAAATAATCGGCGTACATCGTCGCGTGGGGACTGGAAATGATCACGGTATCGGGCTTCAACGCCGCCATGCGCCGCATCGCCTCGCGGTACGCGTCAATGGTCTGCTGAATCTTTTTTTCCTCGCCGCGCCCAATCTCCGGCATGATCAAAGGCGGATGCGGCACGGCAACGGCCCCGACGACTCCCATCGCAAGCACTTCCTTTCATCGCGTGACAAAATTTATACGGAATGAATCTTTTCCTTATTATACCACAAGGGCATATATTCGCACTAAGCTCGCGCTTCGCCTTTGGCTCGCGCTTTCTAAGTGCTCATATTATACCACACAGTGGATATGTGTCGCTAACCTCGCGCTCCGCGCTCGCTAAGCGAACACATTATATCACAACTTTGTCGACTCTCCCAAAAATCGCGGTGAAATCGATTAATGAAAAAAAATCTTTTTTTCACAAAAACCTCTTGATTTTTTATTCAATATATGATTAAATGTTCATGTAAACAAATCACAATAACAATAAATATTTATCAGGAGGGATTTCTCATGAAAAAGAAGTACAAAATCGAAGTGGATTGCGCGGCTTGCGGGCTGAAGATGGAGGAGGCCGCCGCGAAGGTCGAGGGCGTCGACAAGGCCGCCGTCGGGTTCATGGCCCAGAAGATGACCGTCGAGTTCGCCGAAGGCGCCGATCCCGCCGTTGTCATGCCGAAGGTCCGCGAGGCCTGCAAGAAGGTCGAGCCGGATTGCGAAGTCTTCATCTGAGAGTGAAGTATGAAGGGTGAAGACAGGTAACGAAATATCTCAACTCTTCACTCTCCACTCTGAAAAGGAGTTGGCGTTATGACGGAAAAACAGAAAATCATGGTGGTGCGAATTTTTGTGGCGGCGGCGCTTCTCGTCGCGCTGGAATTCGCGCCAGTCGAGGGATGGATGCTCGGCGCGCTCTATGTCGTCCCGTACCTCGTGATCGGTTACGACATCCTGCGAAAAGCGGCGCTTGGCGTCAGCCACGGCGAGTTTTTCGACGAGAGTTTCCTGATGGCAATCGCGACGCTGGGCGCGATGGTCCTTGGCGAATACCGCGAGGGCGCGGCGGTCATGCTGTTCTATCAGATCGGCGAACTGTTCCAGAGCTACGCGGTGGGCAAGAGCCGAGGCAACATTTCCGCGCTGATGGACATCCGCCCCGACTATGCGAATATCGAGGGCGAGAACGGGCAGTTGGAGCGTGTCGATCCCGACGACGTGGAAATCGGCACGGTTATCGTGGTGCAGCCGGGGGAACGCATCCCCATCGACGGCAAGATCATCGACGGCACGACGACGCTCGACACGAAGGCGCTGACCGGCGAGAGCCTGCCCAGAGAAGCGAAGACCGGCGACGAGGCGCTTTCGGGCTGCATCAACCTGTCCGGCGTCATCCGCATCGAGACGACGAAGGAAGCCGACGAATCCACGGCGGCGAAAATCCTCGAACTGGTGGAAAACTCCAGCATGAAAAAATCCCGCTCGGAGAACTTCATCACCCGCTTTGCCCGAGTCTACACACCTTTCGTCTGCGCGTTCGCGGTGGTGCTGGCCGTCGCCGTGCCGCTGGTGCGCATGAGCTTCATGGGTCTTCCGCCGGAATGGGCGGTCTGGATCGAGCGCGCGTTTATCCTGCTGGTCATCAGCTGCCCCTGCGCTCTCGTAATCTCGGTGCCGCTGTCGTTCTTTGCGGGCATCGGCAGCGCGTCGGCCAACGGCGTGCTTGTCAAAGGTTCGAGCTATCTGGAGCTGCTGGCTGACGCTGAGACCGTGGTGTTCGACAAGACCGGTACGCTGACGAAGGGCGTGTTCGACGTTTCCGCCGTCCATCCCGACGTCATCGAGCCGACGGAGCTGCTGCACCTGACTGCCCATGTGGAACGCTACTCGACGCACCCGATCGGGAATTCACTTCGCGCCGCCTATCCGGACGAAGCGGACGACTGCAAGGTGGAAGACATCGAGGAAATCGCCGGGCAGGGCATCCGCGCTCTGATCAACGGCAAGACGGTCTGCGTCGGCAACGAGAAAATGATGAATGCCGTCGGCGCCGACTGGCATCCCTGCGAGAAAACCGGCACAACGATCCATGTGGCAATCGACGGGCAGTATGTCGGCCATGTCGTCATCTCCGACGTGGTGAAGCCGACTTCCGCCAGAGCCATCCAGCTGCTGCACGAGGCGGGCGTCAAGAAGACGGTCATGCTGACCGGCGACGCGAAGCCCGTGGCTGACGCGGTAGCCGCAGAGCTGGGACTCGACATGGTCTGCAGCGAGCTTTTACCCGCCGACAAGGTGGAAAAGGTCGAAGAGCTGCTTGCGCAAAAGAAGGAAGGCGACGGTATGCTGGCCTTCGTCGGCGACGGCATCAACGACGCTCCGGTACTGGCCCGCGCCGACATCGGCGTCGCGATGGGAGCTATGGGCTCCGACGCGGCCATCGAGGCGGCGGACGTGGTGCTGATGTACGACGACCCGCAGCAGATTTCGCTGGCGATGCGCATCGCACGGAAGACGATGTCGATCGTCAAGCAGAATATCGTGATGGCTCTCGGCGTCAAAGCGGCCTGCCTGATCCTCGGAGCCGTCGGCCTCGCGACCATGTGGATGGCGATCTTCGCCGACGTCGGCGTCATGGTGCTGGCGGTGCTGAACGCACTGCGCGCCCTCTCGGTCGACAAGGGCGGCGTCGTGCTGATGGAAGCCCCGGCGCCGAAACTCGCTGTCGCGTAAAAACATATACGACGAGGGAGAAAAACTCCCCAATGAAATTATGAGCAATGAATGAACGAAGCCCAAAAGTTTCCAAGCTGAACAAAGAAACGTCCCCGCAAGCGGCGAACAATCGCCGTGCTTGCGGGGACGTTCTTATTTCATCAAAAATGAGACGCGCAGTTTGCTTTTCCAAAAATCTTTTCATTTTATTTTCAGGTTATGTTCGTTTGTTTCACGTGAAACATTCGGAAATGATTTCCGATTGTTTAGCGTGAAACATCTGCTCCTCTCTTCCTATTGCCTTTCTTCAAAAACTAAACTATATTGGTTATAATCTCATCCCACAAAAAGGAGCGATCAGACTATGGCCGGACCAGGAAAAGTCGCCGTCAGCGCTCTTGCCTGCAAGGACTGCGGCGCGCCGATGTACCCCGACATGGCGAAGGGCGGCATGAGCTGCGCCTACTGCGGGCATTTTGTGCGCTTCGCGCCGACGGACGAGGACTTCACGCCCAGCATGACTTTTCGCCATCAGCCGTTGGAGATTATCGACGGCTGCCTGAAGCTGGGGCACGTCGCCATCATGGACAAGGACGCGCTGAAGCCGCCCCCGCCCATGGAGCGAAAGATGCGTCGGACGCCGCTGGACGAAAAAATCCGCGCCTATGACGCGAGCGCCCTCGACGCGATCAACGACGAAGCCTATATCGAGATGAACTGCCCCCACTGCGGGAAAAAGCTCACGCCCCGGCTCACGGACAACATTTTCACCTGCCCTCACTGCGGGCAAAAATTCGGCGATTTCGACAAGCTGTCCACGGGGGATTTCGACGCGAACCTGATCGTGGGACGCAAGTACAATTTCTTCGGGAAATGCCTGCCCTTCCATCTGCTCCACGAGGACGCCGCGCTGGCCGTAGCGTCCCTGAAGCGGCGGTACGCGGACGATTTCAGGGACGACGATATCGAAAAGCGCGCAAAGGAAGAACTGATCGCCGCCTATGTGCCGGTCCAGCTCGCGGATTTCCGATGGAAAATGCAGGTGAAGTCCGAGCGCGGAACCTTCTGGTATTATCAGGAATGCCTGGACTGGGCCTGGACGCGCTCGCTGATGTTCGACGCGTACCTGATGGACGAGCTGGCACCGTGGGACTACAGCGAGATCTTGATCGTGAAGCCCGCCTATCTGGAAGGAAACGTGCGGCTCTTCGCGTCGCAGAATATCGGCGACTGGCAGGCGGCGATCCCGAGCTTCATCTTGCAGAAAAATACACCCGCCCGTCTCAAGGCGGCCTTCGGCCTGGAGGAATGCGAGATCCTGCAAGTCTCCCGCGACCTCCGCAAGCACAAATTCGCGTTCCTGCTGCTGCCGATCTATTATCTCGACTGCAAAAAGGGCGCGAAGGAAAGCGACAGGCAGACCCGCGTGATGGTGAACGGCCAGACCGGAAAGGCGGCGGCGCTGATTCTCGACGGGAGCGACAACGACGTCATCCGCGTGATCGAACCGACGACGCCCTACATTTTCCCGCCCAAGGGTGAGCGCACCATGCTTTCGCCGCCGACACCCGTCCATTATGTGAAGCAGCCTTTCCTGCACCAGCGTCTGCGGATCGAGGACGCCTGCGAGAAACCCGGAGGCTTCGGAGGCTTCCTGTCAAAGCTGTTCGGGTAACGCGAAACAATTACGCACGACTCACAAACGCCGGGAAAAAAGCCCGGCGTTTTATATTGGGGTATGTTGCGTATTCCTTACGACGCGAAAGTATTCCCCGGCCAAAGGCCTTTGTCCAAATTTTGCTGTGGTAAAATTTGGACAAAGGCCTTATACTATAATAGTATTAGTATGATTTGTTTCACAGGCTTTTTTCTGTCTTGGAAAAGCGCTAGGAGTCAATACGTTTATGGAATTTACGGAACGAATACGGCAGTTCTTCTTTGGGAAGCATCGCGTCAAGACGCCGACCATCCTCCAGATGGAAGCTACGGAGTGCGGCGCGGCGTCCCTGGGAATGGTGCTGGCCTATTACGGCAAATGGCTTCCGCTGGAAAAGCTGCGGCAGGAATGCGGCGTGACCCGGGACGGCGTCAACGCCAAGAATATCCTGCGCGCGGCCCGGCGGCTCGGCTGCGTCGCGAAAGGCTTCGCCGGAAAGCCCGAAGTGCTCAGGAAGAAAGAATTCCCTTTGATCCTCTTTTGGGAGTTCAATCATTTCGTCGTCATGGAGGGCGTCGAAAACGATATCGTCTATCTGAACGACCCCGCGCTGGGACGGCGGAAGGTTCCCTGGGCGGATTTCCTGACGTCTTACACCGGCATTTATCTGAACATCCGCCCCGGCGAAGACTTTGTGCAGGAAGGGCATCCTTACAACGTCGCCAAAGCCGTCGCCGAAAAACTCGCCGAGGACAAGTGGGCGCTGCTCTTCATTCTGATCCTCGGGCTTTGCATGGTAATCCCCGGCCTTGCCGTGCCGGTGATGAACCAGATCTTCATCGACGACGTCTTTTCGATGAAGCACCCCGAATGGACGACGAAACTGCTCCTGGCCATGGCGGCGGCGGCGATCCTGTCCGGCGTCATGAACGCCATGCGGGCGGTAGTGCTGACCTACTGGCAGAAAAAGCTGACGCTGGCGGATTCGTCCTCATTCTTCTGGCATGTCCTGCGACTGCCCGTGACCTTCTTCCAGCAGCGTTACGCGGCGGACGTGGCCTCCCGCATCCAGTTCAACGAGTCCAACGCCGCGGTGCTTTCGGGACAGGCGGCCACCGCCCTCCTCGATATGTTCATCGCGCTGTTCTACCTGGGGCTTTTGGTGCAGTACAGCGTACCGCTGACGCTGGTAGGCGTTTCTTTCAGCTTCGTCAACCTCGCGGTGCTCCTCTATATGCGTCGGAACATGACCGACCTGACCATGCGAATCCAGCAGGAAAAGGGCAAGGAATACGGCGTGCTGATGAACGGGCTGATGATGATCGACAGCGTCAAGGCGTGCGGAAGCGAGGCCGACCTGTTCGGGAAATGGGCGGGCTACGCCGCCAAGGCCCTCGTCGCCAATCAGGAAATGCAGATCTGGTCGCTTAAGGTGCGCCTCCTGCCGACGCTCCTCGCGGGGATTTCCGGGGCGCTGGTCATGACCGTGGGCGGCTTTTCCATCATGGAAGGCCTGATGACCGCCGGCGTCTATACTGCGGTGAACAGTTTGATTGCCAAATTCCAGGAGCCGATGCAAAAGATCCTGGCCCTCAGCGACGTCATACGGACGACGGAAATGCAGATGCAGCGTCTCGACGACGTGAGACGGTATCCGATCGACAGCCTCAATTACCCCGACGAGACGCAGACGATCACCTTCAAGGGCAATCGCTTGTCCGGCGAGCTCACCATGCGGGACGTGAACTTCGGCTACAGCCCGCTGGACCCGCCGCTTTTGGAAAATTTCAATCTTTCCCTGACGCCGGGGCATTGGGCCGCCATCGTGGGCGCGTCGGGCAGCGGCAAATCAACATTGGCGAAGCTCGCGTCCGGGCTTTACGAGGAATGGTCGGGGGACGTGCTCTTCGACGGCGTGAAGCGCCGGGAGATTCCCCGGGCCGTGCTGGTCAGCTCGATTGCCACGGTAGATCAGGACGTGTTCCAGATTTCCGGCACGGTACGCGAAAATATCTCGCTGTTCGACAAGTCCGTGCCCAAGGAAGACATCGTGCTGGCGGCGCAGGACGCCTGCATCCATGATGATATCCTGCGGCTTGCGGGCGGCTACGAGGCCGAGGTGGCCGAAGGCGGGCTGAATTTCAGCGGCGGGCAGCGGCAACGGCTGGAGATTGCCCGCGCCCTGGCCGGCAATCCGTCCATCCTCGTCCTCGATGAGGCGACCAGCGCCATCGACCCGATGACCGAGCAAAAAGTACTGTCAAACATCCGCCGCCGAGGCTGCACCTGCCTGATCGTGGCCCACCGCCTGTCGACGATCCGCGACGCGGATGAGATCATCGTGCTGGAAAAAGGCAAAGTGGCCGAACGGGGAACGCATCGGGAAATGATGACGCACGACGGCCCGTACCGCAGGCTGATCGAGGAAAAAGAGCGGGAAACGCAGGGAGAAGCTGCGTTGGATTGATTTTTTCTGGAGGAAGTGAACCGCCATGAAGCTTTCTGCGGGGAAACGGTATCCGCTGACGGATGAAAAATCGTATATCGTGTTGACGTCAGGAAAGGCGGAGGTCTATGCCGTCACGAAGCAGCAGGATTCCTTCCGGCAAATGTTCCTGACGGAGCTTTCCCCGGGGGAGGCGGCGTTTCCCTCGATGGACGAGTTCGGCATGGTCGACGTGGTGGTTTACGCCGTCGAGGACGCGGAGCTTGACTTGCTGCCGCTGGCCGGCGGAGAGCCCGCTTCGCTGGCGCCGATGATGAAGCAGTGGTTCGGGCGGCTCGTGGAGCTTCCCTGGCTGCGGCTTTTGGCGGACCGGGGAGACGATATGCTGAAGACCTGGGCGGACGGCTCTACCCTGGGCGGCAAATCGATGGACATGGAGACGCTCTCGAAGGCGTTTGCGGAGAACGAGGGCATTTTCGCGATGCTGCTCGGCGTGCGGTTCAAGTCCCAGGACAAGCAGCGCGGGGAACGGCTGAAAGGGCGCGCGAAGCGGCAGCGGCGCCTCGTGGACGAGACGATCTCCGGGCTTCTGGGCGAGGAAATCCCGCCGGAGGACGGGGGCGGAACGGACAACGCGAAGGTCGAGGCAGTGGCCTTCCTGGTGCGGTGCGTGGCGCAGGCCATGAAAATGCCCGTCGAGGAAATCCACATCGCGCCGGAAATGGTGAAAAGGCTCGACGCCTTCGGCCTGCTTCGCCGCCTCGTCCAGAAGAGCGGAATGTATATGCGCCTGATCCATTTGGAGGAAGACTGGTACACCGGGGACAGCGGCGTCATGCTCGGCTATCTTTCGTCGGGCGAAAAAAAGGAACTGGCCGCGCTGCTGCCGGACACGCCGGAAAGCTACCGCATCGTGACGAGGGAACATCCCGAGGGCGTGACGGTCACGGAAGAAGTGGCTGCGCAAATCGAGAAGGACGCGTTCCTCTGCTATCCGGGCCTTCCCCCCCGGAAGCTCAGCTTCGGGGATTTGTTCAAGTTCCTGTACCGGCAGAGCTGGTCGTCAGACTGGAAATCGATCGTCGCAGCCAGTTTCGTCATAGGACTGATTCCGCTGATTACGCCGATCGTCACCGAAACCGTTTTCAAGGACATCATCCCGATTCTCGACCGGGAGGGACTGGCCACCGTCACGCAGGTCATGATGGTGGCCGGGTTTACCACGGCGGCGCTGACCACGGTACGTTCCGTCGCGTTCCTGCGTCTTTCCTCATCCTGCGACATGACGCTTCGCGCCGCGCTTCTGGGGCGTCTCCTGTCCATGCCCTCGAATTTTTTCCGCCGCTTCCAGTCCGGCGACCTGGCGAACCGCATGGTTGGCCTTGAACAGGCGACCGCTCTGTTTTCGGAGAATTTCGTCGGCGTTCTCTTCAATCTCGTGTTTTCCATCTGGAGCCTCGGCCTGATGTGTTACTACAGCTGGAAGCTCACCGCGGCGGCAATCGGAATCTGGTTCGTCTACCTGGTGCTCAGCGGCTTCATCATCAACCGCCTCGTACGATCGGAGAGGCGCATGACCGAGGCGAAGAACAAGACCTCCGGCATCTTGCAGCAGATCTTCACCGGACTGGTAAAATTCCGCGTCAAGGGAGCAGAAGAGCAGGCGTACCACCTCTGGGGCGAGAAATTCGCCGAGGAATGGAAATGGAACTACAGCGCCCGCATGCTGAAAAACTATAACGCCGTGATTGCCGCCGTCCAGCCAATCCTGCTGGCGTTGGCGGTCTATTATCTCGGCCTGCGTGAACTGGCGGAAACGTCGACGGCGGGCGGAACCGGCGACGCGGCAAATACACTGTCGAATATCCTCACGATATCGGAGCCGATGAGCGTCGCCACGTTCATCGCGTTCCAGGCGGCCTACAGCGCGTTCAATGTGTCCCTGAACGCCGTGATGCCGGTTCTGGAGGAGCTTTCCGCCATTCGTCCGCTACTGGAAAATTTGCAGCCGGTTCTCGACGAAGCGCCGGAGGTCGCCGAAGAAAAAATGGAGGCCGACCTGCTTTCAGGAGCCTTCGAAGCCAGGCATTTATCCTTTTCCTACGGCGAAGGCTTGCCGGAGGTGCTCCATGACGTGAGCTTCCGGGTGGCGGCAGGGGAGCATGTGGCCATCGTCGGACGCTCCGGCTGCGGAAAATCGACGCTGATTCGGCTGCTTCTCGGCTTCGATTCGCCCACCAGCGGGGCGGTCTATTACGACGGGCAGGACCTCGCCGATCTCGACCTCCCGTCGGTGCGCACGCAGATGGGCGTCGTGCTGCAAAACGGCCAGCTGATGACCGGGGACATCTACCGCAACATCGTCGGCGCCAGCGATTTGACGCTGGACGACGCATGGGCGGCGGCGGAGGCGGCGGGCATCGCCGATGAGATCCGAGAGATGCCGATGCAGATGCAGACCGTAGTCAGCGAGGGCAGCACAAACATCTCGGGCGGCCAGCGGCAGCGCATCCTGATTGCCAAGGCCCTTGCCATGAAGCCCGCGATCATCGTCTGCGACGAAGCCACCAGCGCCCTCGACAACCGCTCCCAGGCCATCGTGACGGACAGTCTCGACCGCCTGAAAGTGACGCGAATCGTCGTCGCCCATCGCCTGTCGACCATCCGGCGCGCCGACCGCATCCTGGTCCTCGACGGGGGCCAGATCGCGGAAAGCGGCTCCTTCGACGAGCTCATGGAAAAGGACGGCCTGTTCGCGTCGTTCGTAAAACGGCAGGTGGCGTAGTTTCATCAAATAAAGTATTTGCCTCCTGACGAAAAATGCAGGAAAATCATGAACGGCGTCGAAGAATAAATAAGTATTTTACGACAACAACTCGCCGGAAAGGGGATAAACGCAAATGAAACTGAACTGGGACGAGTTTACGGAAGAGCATTTTCGCGAAATGAAGCGAATCATCGTCACGTCGGCGAACGACGACGGGATGACGATGAAGCATATCGGGCGCATCACGATCGGCGACGTCCACATCGAGCTCTATATCTGCGAGGAGCCGGACGAGCGCTTCACGATCCAGCGCCGGTATTTCATCGGCTGCGCTGGGCGAGAGACGGACGCCGCGCTGGTGAACGTGCGCTCGAAGATCGAAGGTTTTTCTTACGGCGAATATAAGATGGATTACAAGCCGATCCAATATCGCGAGGATATCCTCTACAGCGAGCTGGTGCGGATGATCGAAGAGGGATTTGAACAGGCGGTCGAACGTGACGAGGCCGGCGTGCTGCGCGCGGCGGTGGAACAGCCGACGGATTTCTGGGCCCGTGCGAAGGCCGCTGTGCAGGAAAAGGTGCGCGCAAGCGAAACCACCGTGGCGCCCGCATCGGTCACCCCGCTGGCGGAAAAGATCCGTTCCCTCGCCGAGCTTCCGGCGGAAGAATTCAAAGCGAAGGTGCTGGCTCTGACAGGAAAATGATATGAATCACAAGCACAGGGAATGGCTGGGTACGGCATTCGCGGACAACCCCGCCCGCCTCAAAAAGCTTTGGCTGCGGAAAAAGTTTTCCCATCCGCTGTATTATATTGTGCCGGGGCTTCTGATTGGCTTTTTTCTGCTGCTGGAGCTTTACAGCCTAAGCGCAGCCTGGCTTTTCAACAAAGCGATGGAAGATCAGGACCTCCTGAGCGGCACGATCACTGCGGAACACATCCTTGCTTCCCCCTTTGGGTACGTCTACTTTGAAGGACTGGAATGGAAGGACCCGGAAGGCAAGCGCATCCTCTATATCCCCGACGGCGAGTTCACGGTGGATATTCTCGACACGTTGCTCCAGCGTTTCTCCTCGACGTCGATAGAACGTCTGGAGCTGAACCGCGCAAAGCTGTCCATCCGCCTGAACGAGGATATGAGCGTCGATTTCGTCCGTTCGCCCGCACCTCGTGCGCAGCCGAAAAAGAAACCGAAGCTGAAAGCCCGGGACGAAGACAAGACCGAGGCCCAGATCCTCGCCGAGGCGGAGGAAAAACGTCAACGGGAACGGCAGCAGGCGGAACAGGAATGGAAAAATTTCAATCACAGCGGGGAGTGGCTCGATCTCCATATTCTTCTGGATAATTGCATGCTCGAGGTTTTTTATCGGGAACGCCATTATCTGCTGGAAGCGGTCCGTCTGCACATGGATCTCGACTCGAAGGACAAGATGAAGCTCAAGCTGGCCACCGGGCCCTTCGGCGGCACCATGATCGGCAGCGGCATATTCGTGGAGGGAATCATCGATTTCAAGAAGACAGTACCGCAATGCGACCTGATGATGTTGATAGACGCGGTGGACCCGTCGTCGCTGGGCTTCGGCATGGACGTACACGACCCGCTCTCCATGGCGGTACACTTCGAGGGCGAAGTGACACGCCCCGTCGGCAAGGGCACGCTGCATTTCGACAGGCTCAGGATTCCAGCCCTGGATTTCTCGAACGTGGACGGGGAAATCGATTACGAGGACGCAATGATCAATTTCACGGATGTGCACGCGGACGTCTACGGCGGAAAGCTCGCCGCCGAGGGCTGGTACAATCTCGACACGCGCTATTAC
>CAMVIO010000030.1 GCA_947167555.1 uncultured Selenomonadales bacterium | reverse complement strand
CGCCGCCTCAACCCTCGTCACGGTGGCGGCGGGCGTCGGCGGCGCGGGCACGGCGGCAGTCGAAGGCGCGGCGGCTGTGTCGCGTCTCGGGCGCGTCACGGGCGTAGAAATGTCTCAAATGAGCGTGGACGAGAAAATTTCCAATGAGGAGCTTGCGAACCGCGAAAAACTGAATACGGCGCTTCATCTCAATTTAAGCCGGTCTGATATGGAGTATGCGCGAAATACGTATGGTGCATTGACGGCGAGCGCGTCCTCCGACGGCTCGACAGTGAACACCGCCGACGTCGTGGCGGTGAGCGGAGACGCTTCCGTGGGCGCGGGCGTGGCGGTCACGCAGGACAGCGCGGACGTCACGGCGAAAATGACGGGCGGCATTCAAACGGTGGACGACTTCGCGCTGAAAGCCGCGTCGAACGACGCCATCACCGACGTGGCGGCGGGCATCGGCGCGTCCGGCCACGCGGGGATTACCGGCTCCGTCACGGTCAATCTTCTGGACGGCGAGACCGTCGCGGAAATTTCCGGCGCCTCCAGCGTCAATTCGCGGAATAATGCCGTCATCGCGGCGCAGAGCGACGCCACGATCACGAATGTGGCGGGCGGTCTTTCCTTCGCGGCGGAAGGCGCGGCGGTCGGCCTTTCCGTCGGCGTCAACGAAATCAATACGAAGACCCGCGCGGCTGTCAGCGGCGGTGTGGCGGATGTCATGGCGGGCGCGAATCCCGACCGTGCCGCCTTGATTTCCGACACCGTGGCGGACGGCGAAATTTTGGACGATTTTCCCGGCGTTGCCGCAGTCGGCAGGATGAACCGCCAAGCGACGGAATACGAAGGGACGGTCATTTCCGCTTCCGGCACGGCGGCTCTGAGTTCCTCCATCGTCAACGTGGGCGCTGCCGCCATCGGCGCGGCGGTGAATGGCGGCGTAAACGTCAACACCCTCGGCGGCAAAACCGAGGCGTTTGCCGACGCCGCCGCGCTGGGCGGAAAAAATGTCAGCGTCGTCGCCCACGATTACGCGAACAACGCGGCGCTGATCGGGCAGGGCGGATTGACAGTCGAGGGCGCGAGCGTCGGCGTCGGCGTCAATGTAATGGAAATCAGCCGCGACACTGCGGCGACGGTCAGCCATGACAGGCAAAACAACAGAGAAAATATTTCCTTCGGAAATGTGGACGGCATCAAGGTTGAGGCGGCGTCGAAGCACGGCCTCGCCAGTCAGAACGTCGGCGTGTCCGTCGGCGGTATCGGCGCTTCTGTGGGAAACGTGGACGACGTATTGACGTTCACGGGCAAAACCGAGGCGACGCTCTCAAATATCGAAGCGATTTTTGGGCAAAGCGATTCCAACGAAACGGCCGGAAATCTCGACGTCACGGCGAACCGCATGGCGCGCCTCCACACACGGGAAATCACCACAGGGCTGGAGGTCGCGGGCGGCGCGGTGGGCGCAGCCGTAAATGTCGTCGAGGACAAAGGCGGCGCCAAAGCGAGCTTTGAAAACAGCAGGATTGATTTTGAGGAGGGGTATGAGGACGGCGTCGGCGGCATCAACCACAGCGGCGAGACGGCGGTGAACGTCAAGGCGAAAAGCGACGTCGCGGATACGTATGAGCAGTACAGCGCGGACGCGGCGGGCGGGGGCGGTGTTGGCGTCACCGTCAGCGTTGCGAATACGGCAAGCGACGTAAAGGCGACGATGAAAAATGTCGCTCTCGGCGAAAAAGACCAGTACGCGCCCGAAAACGTCTACGCGAATCGAAGCGCGAAGAGCGTCGCCATCGAAGCGGAGAACAACATCGCCGTCCGGCAGTCGGACTGGGCGGCAGGCGGCGGGGTTGGCGGCGTGGGCGTGGGCGTCAACGTGGCGAACGTGGACGGCACAGCGGAAGCGTCCGTCGCGGACAGCAAAATTTATTCGGTCAGCGATGTGAAGGTGGACGCGAAGGAAAACCGCGCTGTGACGTCCTTTAACGGCAATACGGCGGCGGGCTTCGGCGCTGTCGGCGCGAATGTCTCCGTCGTCACCGTCGGGCAGGAAATCGACGAGGCGAGCTATCAATCCGCTTACGATTGGACGAATGCCGACGGGACTACAGAGACCCGTACCGTAAAGGCGAAGGACGATGCCGGGGCGGAAATTTCCGCCGCTTACGACAAGGCGCAGACTGTCATTGAGGACGGGGAGCTGCTTTCGTCGCAGGCTTTCGGCTACGCGGGCATTCCCGCGAAACAGGACGTCACGCTTTCGCGGGGCGGACAGGCTTCCGCTGTCACGGCGGCGATGGAGAACTCGTCCGTTTTGTCCGGCGGCAACATCAAGGTCGCCAGCGCGGAGCATACCGATGTCAAGATCGAGCAATACGGATTCGGCGCAGGCGTCGCTTCCGTGAACGGCACGGTGGCCGTCCTCGATACGAACCGCAATGCGGCGACGAAGGTGGACGGAAGCAGCCTCACCGCTTACGGCAATATCGACGTGACCTCCGACGTTTCCGGCACGGCGGGCGCAAGCGCGATACAGGGAACGGCGGGGGCGGCAGCCGCGCTGAACGGCGCGTTCGCTTTCAGCGACGCCGCAAATTCCAGTCATTTGGAAATCGTGGGCAGCAATCTCGGAGCTTATCACATGGCGCATCTCGCGGCGAAGGACAGCTCCCAAACGGAGCTTGACGCGATCAGCGTTGCGGGGGCGGGGGCCGGCGCCATCGGCGTGCAGGTTGCCGAGGCCACGACGAAAAGCGCGGCGGAGGGCGTCGATATTCTCATCAACAACAGCACGATTGCCGCTCTTGGCACGGACGCGAAATACCGCCCGCTGGATGAGAACGGTAATATCGGGGACAAAGATGCCATTCCCATAACGTCTTGGGATCATGCCGTCACCATCGAAGCGGAGAACACGCAGACGATGAAAACAAACCTGACAACGGTGGACGCCGCGCTGGCCGGGGCGGCATCGGTCGCCGTCTCCGAGGTCAAGGCGGGGTGGGTCGAAAAGGACGACGACACGAACAAGCTCAAGACCTCCGTCACGGTGAAAGGAAACAGCACATTGAAATCCGAGGCCGACGAGAAAAACGCCATCTATGTCGGCGCGAAAGCGGACATCGCGCAGGATGCGTTGATGACGGCGGTGGACGTGGCGCTGGTCGGCGCGGTCAGCGTCAATTACGACGGCGCGGACACGAACAGCGACGTTTCCGTTTCCCTCGGGGAGAATACACGGTATGACGCCGGAAACGGGGCGCTGATCGCCAAGGGCGAGACGAATCTTTCCCAGAAGCTCGACGCGGAGGGCGTGGACGTCAGTGTGTCCACCATCAGCGTGGGCGTCGGCAACAACGCGGTGAACGCGAACAATACCTTGCAAACGACGGTGGACGCGGGCGCGCCGTCCGTTTCGTCGCGCCTCGGCGCGGCCGAGCTCTCGGCGGTGAGCGAGGCGGACACGTCTGTCCGCGCCCAGAGCTACGGCGGCTCTATCTTGAATGTGGCCGCCGCTGAGGCGGACAATACGCTGACGAACACGACCGCCGTGAATATCGGCGGCACGTGGGACATGAAGAGCGGCGATTTCATCGCCACGGCGCAAAACAAGGAAAAGCTCGATGTCGAAGCGGATACGCTGGCGGCGGCCATCGTGGACGGAAGCGGCGCTTCGATTCACAGCAAGGCAGAGGAGACGGCGACGGTCAATCTGAAAAATGCTACGGTCACGACCGCGCAAGGCGCGCAAATCTACACAGCGGAAAATGTCGTGGACGACAGTCTTGACATTGATGCCAGCGGCTACGGCGGCGTAAGCGTCGGCGCGTCCGACCACGCCCAAAAGCATACGTACAATGCCGCCGTCAATATGGAAAATTCCGCGTTGACGGCGGGCGGCTCGATTTACGGCGCGGCGGCGACGACGGGCTCTATCGCGGCGGAAAACGACGTCAAGGCGGCGGGTGTCGTGCAAGTGACGGCAGCGAACAGCGCCTTTGATACGGCCTACAACAACACCGTCAAAGCGACGAATACCACGCTGACGACCACGGGCGCGGACCTTTCCGGGCGCGCCGAAAGCCTTGTGACCGAAGCCGTCCGGCACGGCAGCCTGGAATCCGATACATGGCTTTTGAAGGCGATCAAGGCCATTGAAAACGACGAATCGAACATTACGCTGGCGGCCTACGACAAGACCGCGCTTTCCTATGAGACTTACGGCGACAGCCAGGGCGGCGTCACGGGCGTGGCCAACGCCTTCGCGACGAATATGCTGGCGCGGGCAAACGCCGTGGACGTCGGCGGCGCGTCGAAACTCGACAGCGCGAACGACCTGAATCTCTACGCCAGCCGCGATCTCATGGGAAATACGGGAAGCCTCGATTTCACGCTGCTGACCGAGGCCGTCAATCACTCCTTCCTTCCGCTGGAGCTGGTCGCGTCTCTCAAGAACGACATGACGCAGGAAAATACGGTCTCCCTCGGCTCGAACGCTTCGGCCCAAAGCATCGCCGACGTAAGGATTGCGGCGGACACGGGCCACAGCTCGCTCATGCAGTACACGGACGCTTACAATCTTTGGAAGGACGTCGATACATCGAGCGATCCGGGTTTCGTCACGACGGAGAGCGGCGCTTTGTCGCAGACGGAGACCGAGAAAAACGGCGCGAAAATCGACGGAAAAGTGACTGCGGGCATCCACTCAGCGGCGGAGGCGGAAATCACCGGACAGGTGACATACACGACTAATGAAAACAGCAATACGGCAAGCGCCGATTACAGCGGCGTCACCGTCAATGTTAAGCAGGGACGGGATTGGCTCCGTCCCTCCGATTTCACGACGAACACGGTCAAGCGGGAAAACGGCTATTGGGAGCGTTACGAAACCTTGAAAACGCTGCTTGGCGAATACGCGGGCACGGCGCAATACGACGACTACAAGGCTGAAATGGACAGCCTGCTCCGCGACATGGAAAAGGCGGGCTTCGCGGAAAAAGACGTTGATAATCGGTATGTCGTTTACAAAACCGTGGAGGTTCCCGGCATCGTCGTTCCGGATATGACGGTATCGGGGGGCAATATCTATGTCGACGCGGGCACGCTCACGGTAAACGGGGCGATGAACGCCAAGGGCAATCCCTCCGTCACGTTGACGAACAAGAGTGCCATCAATCTCGACGTGAACGACGTCATTATCAGGAAAAACGGCGGCGAGGTCTATTTCAACGGCAGCAGTGTCGCCGCGGACGCCGAGGAGACGAACTACGCGGGCCTTTCCGGCAAGGCGAATATCAGCGCGGAGGGCTCCGTCGCCGGGCAAAAGCCCATGATTACCATCAAGAGCGCGGGAAGTTCCAACGACAGGAATCTCCGTGCCGATATCCGCGTCAAAGGAGACGTGGTGAACCAAGCGGGCGACATCGAAATTATCAACGACCATTACAATATCATGGTGGAGCCGGAGGCGAACCTCGTCGCGCAAAATGTCAAGCTGCAAGCGGCGCAGGGCAGCGTCACGCAAATCAACCCGACCGGGACGATCCTGATTGGCAGCAACCCGATCCAGCAATGGATGATCGACGACGAGACCTCGGCGCTCATTCAGGAAAAGCTGCACGAATATATCGAAAGCCATCAGAACGAATTGGACGCGAACGGGAAATTCACCAAGACGTTCAGCGATTACGGCGATTATCGCAGTTGGTTGATTGGCACGTTGGGCGTCCCGGAGTCCTCTTTGCCCTCGGCGCAGCCCGGCACGGACGGCAGCGGCGGCATTTCCGCCGGGAAGTCCGTCTATGTCATGGCGAACGACGTCAATATCGGCGGCCTCGTCCAAAGCGGTTACGGCAACTATACGGTGACGCTGGGCGCGGACGCGCAGGAGAAGGTGAACGCTCTTGACGCCTCATGGGCGGAGAGCGGCGGGAAAGTGCTGACGGACAGCGACGTCATAGGCGAGAGCGCGTACCTCGTCAACGCCTCGGCGGCGAGTTCCCGTTACGACAGCGAAAAGAAAGCGTGGGTTTACGCGCCGAATATCTATTACAACCCGTACACGAAAAAGCTTATCGTGGACAGCGTTTCGGCGACGCCGGGGCAAATCCACATCACGGGCAAGATTTCCAGCACCGGCGGCGGTCGGCTCCTCGCGGCGGACGGCGCTTCCGACATCAAGGTGGACACTTCGGCGGTAGACCGGGACGTGGTGGCATACGGTCTCCAAAACGAAAGCGGCGACGGCCTGATCCGCGTCACAGACAATTTGCAGAACAAGGTATTCGAGTACAAGAACGGCAAGTCCCGTTCCTATACAGTCGGAGATACGGAGGTGGCCGCCAATACGGCGTGGAACGACGACGCGGCGCAGAACTTCGCGCCGAAGCAGGGCCTCACCTATACATGGACAGGCGGCTACGGGCATACGGAGGTCGTCACGAAGCAATACACGGATGAATCCTACCTTTGGGGCGCTATCGACAACAGGACGGACGAGCAGATTATCGCCGACTATGACAGCCAAGCTACGGCTTCCCCGGCGAAGGTGTACGACAATAAAGCCTTGGACAGCGGCGACTATATCAAGGAGCACAACGCCAGCCAGTCTGGTCCGTTCACGCTCACGGCGGAATATCACCAGGGCGCGGCGGCGAAAAGCGAAGTGCGTAAACATGAGGACGATTCTGCGTTCTTCTACTTCTATGAAAAAGTAACCTACACATGGGATGAGACGACGCGCTCGGATTCCACTTCGGACTACAACACGAAAGGCGACAATCCGGTGGCGATTGGTTTCCTGCGCGGCGAAAGCGGCGGCGCCATCAGTGTCAATACGTACAAGGAAGGCAACACCAACGGGAATCTCCTGCTGGCCGGCTCGGTTTCGGCGGCGGGGGACAACGGAAAAGTTTCCCTGAACGCGAAGAAAATCGAGGGCGGCGACGGCTCCGTCGTTGCGAACGACGTGACCATTGCAGCCAAAAATGGCGTCGCAGTCACCCACGCGGCGCAGGATGCGGCGGACGACACTCCGGGAACGGCGGTTATCGACGTCCGTACGGAGAAAGGCGCGGTGGATTTTGTCTCGACGCGGGGCAATATCGATGTGAAAAATCTCTCGTCGGGCGGGGACACGGAAAGCGAGCTCAGCCGCGTTTCCCTGACGGTGGACGGAAATATCACGGATGCGGCGGCAACCGGCGCGGCGGCTACGGCGTCGCGGGTGGAACTCACGAGCAGGACGGGCGGCGTCGGCACGGAAAGCGATGCTTTCCATATCCGCGCCGGACAGGAAAACAACGACCACAACAGCGTTTCCGTTTCCGCGCGGACTGGCGTCTATCTCACACAGGACAGCGGGGACATGCGTATCGACCATATCGAGAGCACGGCGGGCGACGTGGCACTCTCGGCGGCGGGAAATTTCATCGACGCCGCGCCGCATGAGGAAGCGGAGGCCAAGAGTACGCGCCTCGACCGTTGGTACGCCCACGGGCTGCTCTCGTCTGCGGACAATGCGGAAAACCGCGCCCAAGCAGGCGATGCGGCCAAGAAGCTCCGCTTGGACGGGCTGAACATTCGCGCCCGTCAACTTGCGGTGAAGTCCGCCTCGGGGCAGAACGGTTATTCCGGCGCTACAACTGAACAGAAGCTCGCAGCGGTGAATGCTGTCATTGACGGTTACAAGGACGCGGCGGCGGCTTTCGCCTCGAACGAGGGCATGAAGGCGGCGCAGGATGCCTATGTCAAGGCTATGCAAAACACCATGTCCTCGGAAGAAAAGACGCAGGCGTACAGCGACTATCTCGCGTCGCGCGACGCGTATTTCAGCGGCAAAGGCTACACGAAGGAAGAGCAGGATTTGATCGCCCATTACGCGGCTGTGGACAAGGCGGTGGAAAACTACGGCTGGAGCCGCAACGATGTCTTGTATGCTGTGCAGCAGAGCGTTGTGAACAGCGAACCGGGGGACACTGCCCTCGGCGAGGCGGCGAATGTCGCCGTGCATGGCGCGCACAATATTACCCTTAACGCGAGCGGAGGAATCGGCAGGGACGGCGAAGCTGTGACGATTGACGCGTCGAATTTCAATACTACGGCGAACCGTGAGCTTCTCGCGGGTGCGCGGGCGGGGGAAATGACCGTCACGAAGGACGAGGATGGCAACATTACGAGCGTTACGGTCACGCAAAAAGCGCCCGTTTCGGTCAGCACCGAGCAAGGCGGTGTCTCGGCAGAGAGCGGCGGTCATATCTATCTCGTCGGCACAAAGGACAAGTCGCTCCGCGTTCTCGGCGACATTGACGCGGGGACAAACGACGTGCGCCTTGAAGCGGGCGACGGGATTGAAATGCTGACGGAAAACGCCGCGATTACGGGTAAAGACCTGTTGATTTACGGCGGCAAGGGCGGCGTCGGCACGGAGGTTGCGCCGATTTTGACGAACATCAGCGGAGTGCTCGACGCCAACAGCGGCAAGTCCATCGTGATACAACAGGACGGAAATCAAGCACTGACCGTGGAGGCGGCAGCCGCGACCAGCAGCATTACGTTGATTGCAGGCTCGGGCATCGAAATGGCGGCGGGCGGCACGGGGTATCTGAACGCGGGCGACAGGATCACACTCGTGGCGGCAAACGGCGATGTCGGCGCGGCGAACGCGATTCGGATCAAGGACGACGGCGTGGCGGTCAATGCCTCCGCGAAGGATGGCGGGACGATCCGGCTCGAAGGCGAAGGCGCGGGCGATCTCGTTCTTGGCGCGATCGAGGCGGCGGACGGCAATGTCGAGGTGTCGAACGACGGCGGGAAAATTCTCCTCGCGCGAACTGCGGACGCGGAGCACGGAACAGGCGCGG
The DNA here is from genome assembly GCA_947167555.1 of uncultured Selenomonadales bacterium. Lineage (GTDB taxonomy): Bacteria > Bacillota > Negativicutes > Selenomonadales > Selenomonadaceae > RUG12372. The sequence goes on along the minus strand of CAMVIO010000030.1, from coordinate 4,971 downwards.
CCAACGCCGACATCAAGGCGGGCGATATTTCGCTTGCGGCAAAAAACCTGGACTTGACGGGCGGTACTCTCGAAGCGTCAAACGCCGACGGCGCGCTTTCGCTCTCTGCGGCAAACGCCATCAAGCAGGAAAACACGGAAACGTCGAAACTCGCGGCGACGGGCGAGGTCATCTTGACCGCCGGGACGACGGGAACAACCGACGCGGAAAAGAACGCGGGCGGAAATATCTCCGTGCTTTCGGAACAGAATACATTCAAGGAAGTTTTCATCCTCGCGGCAGACGTGGAAAAAGGAATCAACGGCACGGTGGAGGTCGTTTCCACGGCGGCGGACGGCCTGACAGCGAATTTCGGCGCGGGCGAAAACGGCACCGAATCGTTAATGGTGAGCGGTGACGATTCGTCTGTCAGCGTGAAAAACGCGGCGGACAACGGAGACCTGACCATCAGCGGCAGTCTCGACGGAAACGCAGATCTCGCGTTTGGCAGCACGGGCAGCTTGACGGTGGCGGACAGCGGGGCGTTTACCGGAACATCCATCACATTGGAAGGCGACGATACGCTTAGCGTCGGCGAAAATACTTCGCTGATAGCTTCGGCGGGCGATATCGAACTGTCCAGCGGCGGCAATTTGGAAACGCAAGGCACATTGACGGCGAGCGGAGCAATCAATGCGACAAGCAAAGGGACGTTGGCGGTTTCCAGCGGCTCGGCAACAGGGAAAACGGTCTCTCTCGTGAGCGTCGGCAATCTTGAAACAAGCGGTGTACTGACGGCGACGAACGGCGACATTACCGCAAAATCGACAAGTGGAAGCGTCACAATCAGCGAGGGTGTCGGTGCAACAGCGGGAACGCTTAATGTTCGCGCGGCGGAAAACGTCACCATCGACGGCGTGGCGACTGCTCAGAATGTCATGGCGGTCTCAGAAACGGGACTCATTACCGTGAGTGGCGATATGACGGCGGGCGGCAATATTTCGTTGAAAGCGAAATCGGATATTGACGCTGGCAATCTTTCTACGGATTCGGACAAGATTCTCGCGGAATCCGCAGAAGGAGATATTTCCATCGAGGATGCGCACGCAGGCGGCAATATTGAGGCTACGGCGGCAAAAGGGAGTGTGACGCTTGCCTCCGCCGACAGCACGAGTGGTGACCTTTTGCTGACGGCGGGAACGGACGTGACAATTTCCGGCACGAGCAGCGCGGCAAATATTAAGGTCAATGCGGGCAACGACGCGAACCTTTCCGGCGATGCAGAAGCGGCACAGGATTTCACCGTCGAAGCAGACGGCAGTTTTGCCGTTGCTTCGACAGCGACCGTCACGGCGGGGCATGATTTTACTGCAACGGCCAAAGAATACGGCGAGAACTTTGGTAGTATTGTCGCGGACAACGACGTGAAGCTCGAATCTACGGGAGAATCCTTGGCGGTGCGCAATGTGACGGCGACGAACGGAAGCATCACGGCGACCGCCGCGAAAGACGTCATGGTGGGCGGCAACGGCACGGTCACGGCGAAAAAGAACGTCATCGCCACCGCGAAGGACGGGGACGTAAACGTCGAAGCGAATGTCTGCGCCGACAATCTCAAAGCGACGGCGACAGAAGATGTTTCCATCGTTGGCGATGTGAACGCGCGGAATGTCATTGCGGATGCCCAAGGCGGAAGCGTCACGGTCAGCGGCGACATGGAAACGGGCGGCAGAATTTCCCTAACAGCAAAAGAAAACATCACGGCGGAAAATCTCTCGGCGCTTTCCGGCGGTAGTGTCGCATTGCTCGCGAAAGATGGCAACATTAAAGCGGAGAATGTGTCAACCAGCGGGAACATCGACGTTGCGGCAGCGGAAGGAAATGCGTTGCTTGTATCCGCGAACAGCACGGCGGGAGATATTGCGTTGACAGCGGGAAAGAACGTGGGACTTTCCGGCAACAGCAACGCCGGAGGGGATTTCACGGTGACTGCGGGCAACGGCCTAGTGGTCAATTCCGGCACGGTCATTTCCGCTGCAAATGATTTCAGCGCAAAGGTAAACGACTACGGCGTCAACGCGGGAACGGTTATCGGCGGGAACAACGTTACCATCGAATCCACGGGCGAATCCTTGCTTTTGAACAGGGTCGAGGCGACGAACGGCACGGTCACGGCGAAAGCGGCCGGGGATATTGTGCTCGGCGGCGGAACCGGGCAAATCACGGCGGGCAAAGATGTCGTGGCAATCGCAGGCGGCAGTGTGGATATCCGAAAAGAGGTCTATGCCGGAACTGTCAACGCGACGGCAGCGGAGGACATCGCGATTTCCGGCGACGTGAACGCGCAGAATGTTGTCGCGGAAGCCCAAGGCGGCAACGTTACGGTGGACGACGATATGGAGACAGATGGCAATATTTCGTTGACGGCGAGAGACAATGTAATTTTTGAGGGGGAAAGCAAAGCGGCGAATATTACGGTTTCCGCAGGAAAGAACGTGGAGATTGGCGGGCACAGCACGGCGACGCAGGACTATACGGTCACGGCGGGCGATAATCTCGTAGCCAGCTATGGAACGGCATTGACAGCGGGCAACGACTTCAACGCTGTGGCAAACAATTATGGTTTCAGTGCCGGGAGCATCACGGCAGGAAACAATGTGTCCATTGAATCCACGGGTGAATCGTTGATTTTGCACAATATTACGGCGCAAAACGGCAACCTCACCGCGATTGCAAAGGACAATATCGTGTTGGGCGGTCATGACGGAACGGTCGCTGCGGGAGGCAATGTTGTCGCTGTTGCAAAAGGCGGCAACGTGGTCGTCACCGAGCATATCGCGGCGGGCGATACGATTGATGTCACGGCGGCGCAGAACGTCAACATCAAGAGCACGGTGCTGGAATCGGCGAAGAGCATTTCCGCCGTAGCTCAAAACGGCGATGTCATGACGGAGGGCGCGATGAACGCGCGGGGCAGTATTTCCCTTGTAGCGGGCAATAGCGTCATTTTTGACGGCGACGCCACGGCTGGCGAGGACATTTCCGTGCTTGGCGGAAAGAGCATCGTCTTCCCGGATACCATCAGCGCGGGACGCGACGTTTCGCTCACGATTCAGGACGGTGACATGGCGGCGAAGACGGTTGTCGCCGGACGCGACGTATCGCTCCAGACGGGCGGGCGAGCCGACACCGGGAATTGGATTGACGCTTTCCATGCGCAGGGCGGCAGCGGCAACATTTTCGCCGAAAACATCACAGCGGGACGCGACGCGATGATTAGCGCCGCCAACGGCAATATCACCCTCGGAACGGTGAAAGGCAAACATTCAGTTTCCATTTTCGACTATTCGCCGATGAGTTTCCTGAAAATAGGAACGGTGAAATCGGGCGGCGCTTTTACGCTGTATGCGTGGCAGCGGGAGATTGGCCAGATGGATGTCGGCGAATATTACGACGTCGTTCTGTTGACATCCGGGGACAATTTGCGCAAGGCGGCTGGTTGGGACGGCCCAATGACCGCTACGCGCCGGATGGCTTTTGAAGAGTATCGTTTCCATCACGACCTCTTGGGGCTTTCCCATCTTATCGATATCCACGATTATTGGAGCGACCTGCCGGAAAATGCGGAAGAGGATGAAATTGTAGTCGAGGAACAATAAATGATAGGGGGAATGGATGTTGAACAAGAAAGCGGAGCAATTTCAAGAGTATTTGAAGGAAAAGAACATCGAAAACGCGTTTGCGTCGGAGGAGCGGGAGGACGAGTTGCATACCGTCCTTTTCCGTTCCCAGATTGACGTCGGTGGGAACAAACTGCCCACGGTGGTGATTTTCGATGACAGCATCTATGGCGTCGTGCGAGTGCTCGTCGTACCGAAAGCACTGACCGAGGAAAACGAGCTCGCGGTGATGAAGCTTGCCAACGGGTACAACAAGCGGTACAAGGCGCTCAAATACTATTTCGACGACGCGGGCGCGCTGCTCCTTGACGTGGCGCTCCTCTCTGTCGAGGGCGAGCGCACGGGCGATATGGTCTACGCGATGTTTGACGTGATGATTCGTCATCTGAACGAGGCGTACAAGGAAATTATGCGCTCGGTCTGGGCGTAGAGAGTGGAAAAACTCCCTTGTGGAAAAACGGTATTACGACGTTTTCCACAGGGGAGTTGCTTTTTATATGAAGGTCACCTCGTTGCTATATCCGTTGATAATCCTGCTTCTTTCCACAGGGATTCGGAAACCGACTCCTTTGACAGCAAAGCGTGAATCAGCGTGAAGTATTCCGGCAGGCTGTCCTTGCACCACAGAATCTCAATATGGAATAGTTCTTTCGTAATGGCTGTGAGGTCGAAGCCGAAAGCGTCCATCGAGTAGCGAATTACATCCGGCTTGCAGCAGGGCAGGTTTTCCTTTCGGGTACAAGTTTCGCACAGACTGCATCCACCGGAGGACAGGGAGACGCTTCCGGACATTCGAGTTTCGATTGCCCGCAGCTTCCTCTCGATGCGCGCTTTCGCTTTCGACACAATGTCCCATCCTGCCGCCTTGATTTTCTCTGCCGTATTCGCCGCCCGGATGGTTTCTTTATCCGGATGGATTTTGGCGCACAGGAGATTTGCCCATGTGTAGGGCGCAAGAAACGCATCGGCATCAAAAGATAGGGGCGGGCATGACCACAGCCTGCCGTAATGCGGACATTCTCGACAGTAGTTCATGAAATTTTCCCGGTCTTGGTATTTCTGCCGAAATAAGGGCATTTCGATTTGGCTGGCTTGGTATTCGATTCGAACGCCCATATGCTCGCCCCGTTTCATCAGAATCCCAAGTCTTCGTCGATGAGCACCACTTCCATGTCCATGTGGTTCATCTTCCGCCAGTAGATGACCTGCGCGCTGCAAATCCTGTCCGGGCTTTTGCAGTCATAGCAACGGTCTTGTTTCATGGCGCAAGGTGTCTTGTACTGGTGGCGTGCGGCGTTCAAGGGGGCGGCGA
>CAMVIO010000029.1 GCA_947167555.1 uncultured Selenomonadales bacterium | reverse complement strand
TCTTCCAGATTCATGTTTTCCCCTCCTTCGGAGATTTCTTTTCCAATCTTAACGGTTATCCGTGAAAAAAGCAAGGCAACGCACCCGCTTTTCATTTTTCTTTCAGGTTATGTTCGTTTGTTTCACGTGAAACATTTTTTCGCTTTTCGTATTTTGTTCCCGATTGCAAAAAATCCCTTCGCTGCCGCGCTTCCGCGACTGCGAAGGGATTCTTTTCCCACGATTAACCCGCAATAAATTTTACCCAGATAAAAATTCCGATGACGCCCGGTATGCCGAACACGCCTGCAATCAAAGCGTGAATGACCGTAATCGGTATCCCCGCGCCGAACAGGTTGATCAAGAACAGTATGATCGCGCCGACAACGCTATTCGATACGAATTTCAGCAACAGCTCCACCGGCCATTTCAGCAGCCGGACGATCAGGCATATCGCAAGCAAGCCGACGGCAAACGATACCACTATGCTCGATTCCGCCACAAGATTCCCTCCTCTGTTATAGTTCCACGCGATTCTCCATGGCCTTCGCCAACGTCACTTCATCCGCGTACTCGAGATCGCCGCCGACGGGCAGGCCGTGAGCGATGCGCGTGACCCGGACGCCCATTGGCTTCAAGAGACGCGCGATATACATGGCCGTCGCCTCTCCCTCGACATTCGGATTCGTCGCCATGATGACCTCGCTGACGCTTCCGTCCCGAAGCCGCGCCAAAAGCTCCTTCACACGAAGATTCTCCGGCCCCACGCCCTCCAGCGGCGAAAGCGCGCCGTGCAGGACATGATAGACGCCATGGAAATCGTGCATCCGCTCCACCGCCGCCACGTCCTGCGGCTGCTCGACCACACAGATCGTCGATTGGTCGCGTTTCGCCGAGCTGCAGATCGCGCAAGGATCGCGGTCGCTCAGATTGCAGCAGACGCTGCAAAACCCGATTTTTTCCTTCGCTTCCAGGATGGCTCCGGCCAGCGCCTTCGCCTTGGCCGCGTCCATATCCAACACGTGGTACGCAAGACGCACGGCGGTCTTCGTGCCGATGCCCGGCAGCGCGCGAAAATGCTCGATCAGTTTTGCCAAAGGCTCGATGTACTGCACTTAGATCATCCCCGGCGGCAGCCCCAACCCGCTGGTCAGCTTCGCCATCTCGCTCTGCATCATCTCGTCGACTTTCTTGCCGCACTCGTTGATTGCCGAAACGATAAGATCCTGAAGCATCTCGACGTCTTCGGGATCCACCGCCGCCTTGTCGATGGAAAGAGATTCCACGATCTTCTCGCCGTTCATCACAGCCTTGACGACGCCGCCGCCCACCGAGACTTCCACAGTGCGCTTTTTCAGTTCCTCCTGCATCTTCTGCATCTGCGCCTGGACTTTTTGCACTTTCTTCATCATACCGGCCATATTGCCGCCCATTCCGCCAAACATCGAACGTCCTCCCTTTATCTAGTGTACTGATGTTTTGTTCACAATTACATAGGATATCAAAAGCGCGCGCCGCCGTCAACGTCTATCCATTCCGGCCCCGCGACACGGATTACGCCTCCGTCGTCCGCCAGTTTTCTCCATTCCTCCACCGTGCGTCCTTTAACCACAAGATCCGGCGTGATTTCCGCCAGCGGCACGAGCACGAAGGCTCGCTCCGTCATGTACGGATGCGGCAGCGTCAGCGTCGGCGAATTCCTCTCGACGCCCTCGACATGCAGGATGTCGACGTCGATGGTCCGCGGCCCCCATCGCTCATGACGTACGCGCCCCAGCTCCGTTTCCACAGCCTGTGTCAGCGCCAGCAGTTCCTCCGGCGAAAGCGTCGTTTGCAGGGAAACTGCGATATTCAAGAAGCTCGGCTGGTCTTTTTTCCCCCAAGGCTCCGTCTCGTAAAGCGATGAAACGGCGAGCGTCTTGACGCCGTCCGCTGCCGCCAGCCGCCGTACCGTCTCGCGAAGCGTCTCCTCGCGGTTCCCGAGATTCGCGCCGAGGCTCAGATACGCGGCGCGGGCTTCAGTCATTTTTCGGTCTTGCCCTGCGGATCGTCACCGCCGCGTCGGCAAATTTACCGGGAATCGGCGCATAAGGCTTATGCACGGTGATACGCAACCGATCGATCAGCGAATGCTTTTCAAACAGCACCTCGGCAATGCGCTCCGCCACCGCCTCCAGAAGCGTGAACGGCTCGCCCTCGACGATTGCCCGTGTCTCGGCGAATACGTCCGCGTAATTGACCGTTTTTTTCAGATCGTCCGATTTTCCCGACGGACCAAGATCCAGATACATCGTGACGTCGACATAAAAACGCTGGCCGATGGCACGCTCCTCCTTCATGCATCCGTGATAACCGAAAAATTCCATACCGATAAGTTCCACTTTGTCCACCATGATACTGCTCCTTTCCTTCAAAAAAACTGTTGTATAACTATGATTTTTGCAAAATCGCGTCCGCCATCCGGCACATCCGTGCTATAGGCTTTACGTCGTGTACGCGCACAATGTCCGCTCCCGACGCGACGCCGAGCACACAGGCCGCGCCCGTGGCCTCCATACGTTCCTCAACGGGAAGCCCCAACGCCGCGCCGATAAAGCTCTTTCTGCTGGCGCCGAGCAAAATCGGCCACCGTTTGCCGTCCCAATCCAAAAGCTCCGCCAATCGTCTCAGCACGCCGAGGTTGTCCTCCGCCGTTTTGCCGAAGCCTATACCCGGATCGAGGATTATCTTTTCCTCTACCATTCCGGCCGCCCTCGCAACTCGAAGGCTCTCGCGGAAAAAATCCTTCATCGTTTCCACGATGTCCTTTTCATACGCCGTTCCCGCCTGGTTGTGCATCACGACGATGGGCAGATCGTATGCCGCCGCAACCTTTGCCATGCGACCAGGCTCTTTTTCATATTGCAGCCCCCAAATATCGTTGAGGATATGAACGCCCAGCTCCGCCGCCATCGCCGCCGTCTCCGCCTTGAACGTGTCCACGGACACCGGCACGGGAATCGCCGGCAAGATCGTTTCCAGAAACGGACGCAGCCGCTCCATTTCTTCCTGCGCCGACATCGGGACGAATCCCGGACGCGACGATTCCGCCCCTATATCTATGATATCCGCGCCCTCCGCCGCCATTTGCATTGCATGGGAAAGGGCTTTTTCCGGCGTATTCCAGACGCCGCCGTCGGAAAACGAATCCGGCGTCACGTTGAGGATTCCCATGACGAGCGTCCGCTCTCCGAGAACGAGTTTTTTCCCGTCGCGAAACCGATACTCCCTCCGCATCCTGCACCTCCAATTTTTCCTTTCCAATTGTATAAGGGCAGTTGCAGAAAGTCAAACGCTTTCGGAAACCATACGACAGCAGGAATGTATTTGAGCTTTGTTCCTTTTCATGGTAAAATTACAGTATGGCATCAGCAAGGGGGAAAAGATATGGACATCGCCCGGCAAAGAAAAAACGCCATCATGGCATATATTGTTTATGTCGCTGTATTTTACGCGATACTGGTAGACCAGATCGCCCCTTTTGCCTCGCACGCAAGCACCTTCACCCTGATCGGGCATTTGCTGACCTTTCCGTTTTATTGGATCGGTCTGAGAATCCATACCGGGGAAAGACGCTGGCCGTGGGTATGGTTCGCGGCCACAGCCGTATTATACTTCCTCGGCGATTTCTTTTGGGCGTATTACGAGGATTGGCTCGGGGTGCCTGTGGAGTCGCCGTCGGTTTGCGATTTCTTTTATCTGATGAACGCTTATACCTGCTGCTGCGCGTTTATCTGCTATATGCGCCAGATCAGGGAACTGCGTACCGGAACCGTAATCATGGATATCCTCATATCCGTCCTTGCCATCGGCAGTCTCCTGTATCATTTCATCATTTCTCCCCTGATTCTCGATCCGTCGGTGGGACTTTTCCAAATGTTTTTCCATGCGAATATGAGCGTAATCGACCTTGCGCTTTTCACAGGCATTTTCGCCGTCATCTGGGGAACGGAGCAAAGCCGGTTCTACACGAAGCGGACCCTGCTGCTCGGTCTTGGCTTCTTCCTCTGCTGCTTTGTGGAGCAGCTGTCCCTTGCAATGGAAGTCTACGACCTTCCTATCGACTTCTATTTCGATCCGCTTTGGACAATCCCGTTCTGGTTCTTTGCGCTGACCGCCACATATCCCGACGAGGACGAAACGGACGAAGTGGAGCGGGCAGAACTTCACCGCAAATGGAGCAAGCCGCTTCAATACTTGCGAATCGGGCTTCCGTATCTGCTTGCCGCGTTCATCCTGATTTTCATCGGCCCGAAAGCCGCATTTGAGAATACCGCGTTTTCCCTGGTACTCTTCCTGACGGCAGTCCACGCGCTGCAATCTCTGCTGCAATACGCGCGAAATCATCGGACGCCTCGATTCCCGCAGGAAGACGCAGTCGATGAGAACTCCTGACCGGCAAAATCTTGACGCGTCGAAGAATATATGGTATGATATTTTTCGTTCTAAAGCGGCGCAGCCTGCCGCCGGAAAACCATTCGGAGTGGTACTCAAGTGGCTGAAGAGGACGGTTTGCTAAATCGTTAGTGGGGCAACCCAGCGGAGGTTCAAATCCTCTCCACTCCGCCATAATGACAAGGATTCAGGGCATCGGGTAAAATCGATGTCCTGTTTTATTTTGTAGAAATAGGTTAGTTTGTGGGTTAGTTTTGTATGGAACAAATCCTCTGAAACATTTTTTGCAAAACAGAAAAACAAAATCATAAAACAACACATCCCGTCAGAAAACGACTTTCGCTTCTGACGGGATGTGTCGTTTCAGTCCCGATACATCTTCCCCAGCGGGTTGTCCTTGAACAACGTCCCCTGCTCGATATATCTGTGGACCATTTTTTCCGACTTGTGCCTTGTTTGGCGCATGATGTCGAGAACGCCGATGTCGTGTTGGGCGGCGCTGGTGGCGAAACCTCTCCGCAGGCTGTGCCCGGCGAATTGGCTTTCGTCGAAGCCCGCCATTCGCGCGTATTTTTTCACGATCAGCGCGACAGATTTGTCGGAGAGCGGCGCGTCGCGGAGCTCTCCGTTGCGCTTGAATGCACGGAACAGCGGGCCCGTTTTCAGCCCCGCGCGATTTACCCAGTCCCGCACGGCGCGTGCGGCGCATATGGTCGCGTCGGGCGCGAAAGGTATCGCCACGCTGCTGCCTTTTCCGGTCTGGTCGCCCTTCGCCCTCGGAATGAACACGACGAGCCCCTGTGGGGAAAAGTTCAGGTCTTCGACCTGAACGGCGACGAGCTCCGAGCGGCGAAAAGCGCCCGCGAAGCCCAGAAGAATCAGCGCTCGGTCCCTTAGCGTCGGCAGGCTGTCGCCTTGAAAACAATCTGCGAGCAACGGCAGCGTCTCCAAAAGGATCGGAGATTTTCCGTGCTGGAACGTGCCTTTTTCGCGTCGAATTGCCGCTATCGCCGCGCGCACCATGCCGTCATGGGCCGGATTTTTTTCGGCGCTGAGCCCCGCCGCGATATGGTTTTCGGAAATGGCGGTGACGCGGCGCGCGACGGTATTGGCTCGCGCGTTGTCCGCCAGGTCGTTGACATAATTCACGATCGTCTCCGGCGCAGCGGGCAGCGGCGTTTTTTCATGAGCCGCACACCAGTCAAGGAAATCCCGCCAGTCCGCGTCGTAAGCCTTGACCGTGTTCTCGGCTTTCGAGCGGTTCAGCCGCCGTTTGCTTTTCTCCGAAAGCTCCTCGTTTTGATCGATGATTTGATTGTCCCGCAGGAAAAAATCTTCGCCCTTATCCATCTGGACCTCCGTGCGTGTGTTCTTTTCCGACAATTATATATATGACGTCCAAAATAATCAATATACAGCAAAAAAATATGAATCAAAAAGAAGGATTTTTCGTGTCTATGTCAAAATAATAAATAAGTATTATTTTGCATAAGGTCTTTTTTGCATAGCATTTATCTATGCAAGCCGATTTTTTATCTCATGGCACAAGGGGGAAGCGCTGTGGAAAAACGGGAAAGTTTATGGGAGGCTTATCTCCGACGGGGACTGAGCCGCCGCAGCTTCATCAAAGGTTGCGTCGCTTTGACGAGCCTGATGGGGCTTTCGACGGATATGGTCTCAAAAGTGGTTGAAGCGGCGGAAAAGAAGCCGCTGCCGGTCGTGATTTGGATGCACGGCCATGAGTGTACGGGCTGCGACGAAGCGTTTATCCGCTCGGCGTCGCCGTTGGCGTCCGATCTTGTGCTGTCGAGCATCGCGCTGGAGTACGACCACCTTTTGAGCGCGGCTTGCGGCGAACCCTTCGAGCATCATTTGGAGGAAACAGTCAAGAAATATTGGGGCAATTACATCCTCGCGGTGGAGGGCGCGGTCTCGACGACGGACAACGGCGTTTACTGCATGTCCGGCGGCAAGCCCTTCGTCGACACGTTCCAGCGCGTCGCGAAAGGCGCGATGGCAATCATCGCATACGGCACCTGCGCGGTGTCGGGAGGCATCCAGGGCGCGAAGCCGAATCCGACCGGTTCCAGCGGCGTCGGCCATTATACCGGCACGAAGCCCATCGTGAACGTGCCGGGCTGCCCGCCGATTCCCGAGGTCATGACCGGCGTAGTCATGCACGTCGCCCTGTTCGGCAAGCTGCCGCCGCTTGACAGCGAAAACCGTCCGAAGCAGTTCTTTGGCAATCGCATTCATGATACCTGCTATCGCCGTCCGTTCTTCGACGCGGGCATGTTCGCGGACCGCTATGACGACGCGGGCGCGAAAGCCGGCTGGTGCCTGTATCGTCTCGGTTGCCGCGGGCCGGAGACTTACGCTTCCTGCGGCAATCTCCGCTGGTATCAGGGCATGAGCTATCCAATCCAGTCAGGCGCGGCCTGCATCGGTTGCGCGAACAACAATTTCTGGGATTCCGGCGCATCCTTCTCGGAACGTCTTCCGAAATATGGCCCGTTGGGCGACGTCGACACCATCGGCGCGGGACTTGCCATCGCGTCAACTGCGGGCGTAGCTCTCCACGGCGCGATGAGCGTCATCCAGAAACAAAAACGCGAGGCAGAGGAAGCCGAAGCGGAGGGAGGAGCGCATAAATGAAGCATGTAACTGTTGATCCGGTCACGCGCATCGAGGGGCATCTGCGCGTCGAAATGACGGTGGACGAAGGCAGCGGAAAGGTCACCGACGCTCTTTCCAGCGGCACAGCTTGGCGCGGGCTGGAGCTGATCATGAACGGACGCGACCCGCGCGACGCCTGGGCATACATCCAGCGTATCTGCGGCGTCTGCACGACGGCCCACGCGCTGGCGTCGGTGCGCGCCGTAGAGGACGCCCTCGGCATCAAGATTCCGAAGAACGCCAATTATATCCGCAACATCATGGCGGCGTCGCTGACGGTGCAGGACCATATCGTGCATTTCTACCATCTGCACGCCCTCGACTGGGTCAGCCCCGTGGAAGCGCTGAAGGCCGATCCTGCCGCCACGGCGAATCTGCAAAATACGATTTTGAACACCTACCAGCTTCCGTTCCGCGCGCCGAATACCTCGGATACCGAAGCGTACCCGAAGGCTTTCCCCGAGGCGACGCCCTCCTATTTCAAGGCAATCAAGGACAAGGTGCAGGCCATCGTTTCCAGCGGACAGCTCGGCATTTTCGCCGCCCAATGGTGGGATCATCCCGACTATCAGCTGTTGCCGCCGGAAGTCCATTTGATGGCGGTGGCTCATTATCTCGAAATGCTGGACAAGCAGCGCGAACTTGTCACGCCGCATGTCGTATTCGGCGGCAAGAACCCGCATCCGCATTACGTCGTCGGCGGCATGCCCTGCTCGATTTCCCTCGAGGACGGCAACGCCCCGGTCAATACTGCGCGTCTCTCCATCGTCGACCGCGCGATCAATCTCGGACGCACGTTGTCGAATACTTTCTATCTGCCGGACTTGCTCGCCGTCGGACACATCTATGTCCAAAAGGGCATGACGGACGGCGGCGGTCTCGCGAAGACGCGGGTGCTGGGCTTTGGCGCGTATCCGATGGACGCTTACTCCGGCACATCGAATGGTGATTTCTTCCGCCAGTGCCTGATCCGTTGCAACGGCGTCGTCGAGAACTTCGGCGCGGGCGCCGCGCAGGCAAAGTTCACAGAGCTGACCGCCGAGGATCTCAGCAATCCCGAAGTACTCAGCGAGGGTGTTGCCCATTCATGGTATGAATACCCGGGCGCGAAGGCCAGCAAGTCCCTCCATCCGTGGGACGGCGTCACCGAACCGAAATACACCGCACCGAAGGTCGGCACCCCGACAGACTGGAAAGAGCTGGACGAAAAAGGCAAGTATTCGTGGCTCAAAACGCCGAAATGGCACGGCAAGCTCTGCGAAGTCGGGCCGCTGGCGCGATATATCATCATCTATACCCGTGCCCAGCAGGGCATGCTGCCTGATCCGACATGGGCGGAAAAGATGATGCTCGACCAGATCGACGCAGTGTCGAAGGTGCTGAACCTCGCGCCCCACGTCTGGCTGCCTACGATGGTGGGCCGCACGGCGGCGCGCGGACTCGACGCGCAGCTCCATGCGGAGATTGCGAAGTTCTTCTTCGACCAGCTGATCGCGAACCTCAGATCCGGCGACACACAAGTCGCGAACATGGCGAAATGGGAGCCGTCGGAGTGGCCGAAGCTCGCGAAGGGCGTCGGGCTTTACGAAGCGCCCCGAGGCGCGCTCAGCCATTGGGTGAACATCGAAAGCGGAAGCATCAAGAATTACCAGTGCATCGTCCCGACGACGTGGAACGCATGCCCGCGCGACGACAACGCCGGTCACGGCGCCTACGAGATGGCAATGATGGACACCCGCGTCAAAGTGCCCGACAAGCCGCTGGAAATCGTTAAGGTGGTTCGTTCCTTCGACCCGTGCATGGCGTGCGCGACCCATATTTTCAATACGGAAGGAGAAAAACTCCAGGTCGTCACCACCGATCCCTACACGGGAACCCGCGTCGAATCGTAAGGGGGGCTTGGCATGGAACATGACAACATGAAAATCCAGAAGCGACGGGAATATTACCTGTTCAGCCCGTGGCTCCGCATTTTCCATTGGATCATGGTGGACTCGATCATCGTCCTCTTCGTGACGGGCATCCTGATTGGCAAGCCGCTGGAGATCATGGCTCTGGAACCGACACAGACCAGCATGCTGATGAACTGGGTGAGGAACATCCACTTCCTCGCCGCCTACGCGTTCTGCGCTTCGTTCATCCTGCGCGTGTACGGCTTCATCGTCAACAAGGGCGACCGCCTGTTCCCGCGCTTTTGGAAAGGACGTTTTTACGCCGATACCCTCGACGTCGCGATGCACTATATGCTCGTGAAAAAATTTCACCGCTCGTATCTCCGGAACCCGCTGGCGCGGATGTCCTATGCAGGGCTCTATGTGCTCGTCGCCATTGAGGTGCTGACCGGCTTCGCGATGTACTATATGACAAAACCGGCGGGCATCGGCGGCACGCTCTTCGGCTGGGTCAACGTCTGGCTCGGCGGTGAGATGATGACTCACCTCGTCCACCACTATACCGCATGGGCCATCGTGCTCTTCACCTCCGGCCACCTCTACATGGTCACAAGGGCCGAGTTCATGGAGGGCGAAAGTGAAGTCTCCAGCATGTTCTCCGGCTCCAAGCTCCTCGAACACATTCCCGAGGACGCCGACGAAGTGGATAACGCGGAAAAAGCATAAGAACAAATATACGCATTGGGCGCCTTCCATAAAATTGTGGAGGGCGCCCTTTTGGCTATTAACATTCCGGTTCATTCCTGTTATTATATATAGGAGAATCTTTTGCGATGGAAAGGAAGACTTCTGATGACAGATTCCTTTTACGGCGGACAAACTCCTCATCTGCTCGCTATCGACGACGACGATATCAATCTGATGATGATTTCCCGCGCGTTCAAAAACGAAGCGGAAGTGACGACCATGAAATCCGGGCCGGAAGGGCTGGCATGGCTCGCGGAAAATACAGTCGATCTCGTAATGCTCGATTTTCGCATGCCCGGCATGGACGGCTTCGACGTACTGCGCGTACTGAAACACGACCCGCACACGGCCGATATCCCGGTCATCATGCTGACCGGCGACATCAGCGTAGAGCTGGAATCCAAAGGTTTCATCGAGGGCGCGACGGATTTCGTGCGAAAGCCCTTCATTCCCGAAGTCATGCGCCAACGTGTGCGCCGCGTACTCCGCTATGAGTATTTGCAGGATAATCTCGCTCAGGAGGTTAAACGGCAGACCTCGCTCGCGGAAGATCGGCTGGAACAAAGCAAGCAGCTCTTCAAAGAAATGGCCATAGCCCTGGCCAAGACCATCGACGCGAAGGACAGATACACCCACGGCCACTCCGAACGCGTGGCCGATTATGCGCGGCTCATCGCGAAGCGCGCAGGCGACGACGAAGAAGCGCAGAAACGCATTTACTATATGGGCCTTCTGCATGACATCGGCAAAATCGGCGTTGCGGGGGACATCATCAATAAACCCGGCAGACTGGATGACGATGAGTTCCATTCCATCCAATCCCATACCATCATCGGCTCCGAAATCCTGCAGAATATCAGCCGCTTCCCCGACCTCTCCGTTGGGGCGCGTTCCCATCATGAGCGCTACGACGGCAAAGGATACCCTGACCATCTCGCGGGAGAAGCCATCCCGAGACCGGCGCGGATCATCGCCGTCGCCGACACATACGACGCCATGACCTCCAGCCGCAGCTACCGCAAAGGTCTGCCGCAGGACGTCGCTCGCTCCGAGATTGAGAAAGGGAAAGGCACTCAGTTCGACCCCCATTTTGCCGATCTGATGCTGCAACTGATTGACGAAGATAAAGATTTCATCATGAGAGACGAAGGAAACTAAAAAATACGAAAGGAGTCTTCCCCATGCCGACCTCCGACACGCAAAAACGCGCGGTTTTTTCCTTTGAGATTTTCCCGCCGAAGCGGGATATGCCCATTGATACCGTTTACCGTACCCTCGACGATCTGACGGACCTCGCTCCGGACTTCATCAGCGTCACCTGCGGCGCGGGCGGCTCGGCGGACGGCTCCAATCGAAGGACCATCGAAGTCGCTTCCGCCATCCAGAACAAATATCATCGCGAGGGCATCGCGCACTTGCCCTGCATCCATTTCAGCCGCGCCGATGTGCTGTCCATGCTCGACGAACTGGAAAAAAACGGCGTGCGGAAAATCCTCGCGTTGCGCGGCGACCGCGTGCCGGACCTGACGCCGAAGGATGATTTTGCTCACGCCAGCGATCTCGTCGCCTTTATCCGGGCTCACGCGAAAGACCGTTTCCAGATTTTCGCCGCCTGTTATCCCGAAGGCCACACCGAAGCGCGCGATCTCGATTCTGACATCCAAAACCTGCGGAAAAAAGTGGACGCTGGCGTCGATCGCCTGATCAGCCAGCTTTTCTTTGACAACGAATATTTCTACGAGTTCCTGGATAAAGCTCGGAAAGCAGGAATCACTGTCCCCGTCGAAGCCGGCATCATGCCCGTCACGAACAAGAAACAGATTGAGCGCATGGTGACGCTTTGCGGCGCAACACTGCCGCGAAAATTCCAGCGCGTGCTGGCAAAGTATGAACCCCAGCCCGAAGCTCTGCGCGAAGCGGGCATCGCCTTCGCCACCGAACAGATCGTAGACCTCCTCGCCCACGGCGTCGACGGCATCCATCTCTACACGATGAACAATCCTTACGTCGCGAGAAAAATCAGCGAAAGCATCCGCACGCTGCTGTGACGCGAAGATACGAAAAGCGCACGACCTTCATAGATCGTGCGCTTTTTTGTTTGTATATTTCAGGCTCCGCTCCGTATCTGTCCTGCCGCATAGCAGAGCAAAAACGCCGCCGCGTCCATTGCCACTACGGTGGCGCCCACGGGCGTGCCCGCGAGGATTGACGCCAGGATGCCCGCCAGCGCGCAGACGACAGAGAGCAACGCCGAGCATACGGTTACCGAAAAGAACGTGCGAAAAATCCGCATCGCCGACAACGCGGGAAAAATCACGAAGGCCGAGATCAGGAGCGAACCGACAAGGTTCATCGCAAGCACGATGATGACGGCAATAATAACGGCCAGCATCAGGTTGTAGCGGCTCGCGTTGACCCCGACGGCCCTGGCAAAATCTTCGTCGAAAGTAATCGCGAAGATTTTCTGATAGAAAAAACCAAACAACAGCAACACTGCGACGGAGAGCCATACCGAAAACCAGACCTCATGCTTCGTCAGCGTCAGGATCGACGTGGAGCCGAAGAGAGTACTGCACACGTCGCCGGAAACGTTCGGCGATGTGGAAAACACGTTCATCAGCAGATAGCCGAAAGCCAGCGACGTGACGGAGATCATGGCGACAGCGGCGTCTCCCTTGATTTTCGTATTCTTGCCGGTACGCAGCAGCAGCACGGCGGCGAGAAGCGTCAAGGGCAGAACGACAGTCATCTTGTTCGTCGCCTGCAATACGGTGGCGACGGCCAACGCGCCGAAAGCCACATGTGAAAGCCCGTCACCGATGAAGGAGAACCGCTTCAGCACCAGCGTGACGCCGAGCAGCGACGAGCAGAGCGCGATCAGCACCCCGACAATCAGTGCGTACCGCACGAATGGGTACTGCATATAAAGCGCGAGCTTCTCAATCATTGCTTCCATGCGGAACGCGCCTCCTTTCCCTCCTGCGCGGTCTTCATCACACGCAGGTATTCGTCCCTTGTCCCCCAAAAGACGCAATGCCCAAGATGAAGGATATGGGTGGCGCAGGGCAACGCTTCAGCCACGTCATGGGTAATCATGACAATGGTGATCCCGGACCGGTTCAACTCGCCGATGATCCGATACATATCGGCAGTGACGACGGGGTCAAGTCCCGATACCGGTTCATCGAGCAATAACAGCTTTTCCGTAGCGCAAAGCGCGCGCGCCAACAGGACGCGTTGCTGCTGGCCGCCGGAAAGGTCGCGGTAACAACGGTCGGCAAGATCAGCAACGCCCATTCGTTCCATGTTTTGCTCCGCCCTATCCTTTTCGCCCTGCCTGTAAAACGGACGAATCCCCATGCGCCCCTGAAAACCGGACAGCACGATTTCCCGCACGGAAGCGGGAAAATCCTTTTGAACGTCGGTCTGCTGGGAAAGGTAGCCGATTTCCCGCTTTTTCAGACCGTCTCCGAACAGGACGCGGCCCGAGATTGGGGGACGCAGGCCGAGAATCGCCTTCATCAGCGTGGACTTGCCGGCGCCGTTTTCTCCGACGATGCAGAGGTACATGCCCGCTTCGACAGAAAAGCTCAGGTCCTTGACGATAGTCTCGCCTTCGTAGCCGAGGGAAAGATTTTCACAAACGATTTGCGGCATTATCGCAGCGCTTCCTTCAATACGTCGAGATTCTTCCGCATGACCGTGAGGTAATTCTGCCCGTAAGCCGCCTTGTCGCCGACGGTGGACTGCATGGAGTCGAGCACCAGGATTTTCTGGTCATGGGTCGGCGTGTTGTAAAGGATCGTCTCGGCGACCTTGCGGGAACCGCCTTCAATGGTCAGGATGGCTGGCAGCTTCAGCTCATCCAGCTTCGCCGAAAGAAAAGCGATCGTCTCAAAACTCGCCTCGGTCTCGGCGGAGCAGCCGGGAAAAGCGGCGTAATACTTGAGCCCGTAATCGTCCACAAGATAACGGAACGGGAACCGGTCTCCGAACAGCAGCGTCTTCTTCGAGGAAGCGGCAACGGCGGCTTCGTATTCCTTTTCCAAAGCGGAAAGCTTCGTTCCATAGGCGGCGGCGTTGTCCTTGTACGCTTGCGCGTGGGAAGCGTCGGCGCGGGCAAGGGCGTCGGCGATGGCGTCCACGCAAAGTTTTGCATTCTTCAGCGACAGCCAGATATGCTCGTCATATTCGTCATGGTGCTCATGGCCTTCTTTGTCATGATCGTGCTTGTCGTGATCG
>CAMVIO010000028.1 GCA_947167555.1 uncultured Selenomonadales bacterium | reverse complement strand
ATGGGTTCTCTTTTTGTCTGTTTTAGTTTCGAACCGGTTTCGGCTTGGCCGACGAGACGTCGACGCCGCTGGGAACATATAATACCATGATGTCGGAAATGCGGCGCGCTTCGCAGTCGAGCACATAGGAAACGCCGTTGATGAAATCACAGATCCTGCGCTGCTCCGGCAAATCCACGCGCTCATAATTCACGACAGCCGCGCGATTCGCCAACAAATCGTCCGCGATGCGGGCGACTTGGTCGAAATTCGACGGCACATGAATTTCCATCGCCAATTCAGGCGTCTTTGTCGTATGTACCGTCAGCTTTGGACGATCCATTATCGCCGTTTTCTGCGGCGCGTCATGGGACAGCTTCTGCTTCGCCGCTGTCGAGATAGGGGCAGCGCCAACCGTTGCCGTTTTTAATTCCGTGCTTTCTTCTTCGGATTCGATTTCCTCAAATTCCTCGTCTTCGAATTCGTCTTCTTCCCCGAGATCAATAAGTCTGCTGAGTTTGTCCAATCCCCACATAATTACTCCGCCTCCACTGCCCTTTTTCCCCTTGGATACTTCCCCTAAATCTTTTGGCTCCATAGGATTCCCCAATCCCGGAAAGCGCGGAATTGCTTCCGGCTTTCACGAAGCCTATGCCCGAATCCCCATTCGAGCAAGAGAAAACCGTATTGCTATTTATGGTAATTTACACTATACCTCATTTTTCCTTATGATGCAAGAAAAATTTTCCCATAAAGGGAAATTTTTCATAGGAATTTCACAAAGTCGGCACAATCAGTAATTACGCCTTTGCAGCCGAGGCGGCGCAATCGTAACGTGTCTGAAGCCCTGCCGGTTCTTTTTCCGGCTGTCGTTGTCAAAAGACTCTCGACGTAGCTTTGCTACGTCTTCGAGTCCTTTTCCTAGACAGCCGAAAAAATCCCTCGGCAAGGCTTCAAACACGTTTACGCCCGCGCCGCCTTAACCGCATTCTTCCGCGTCCTGCCGCGCGTCGTGTGATCGAGGACGGCCTTGCGGAGACGTACGTTTTGCGGCGTGACTTCGACCAGCTCGTCTTCTTTGATATACTCCAAAGCTTGTTCCAGGCTCAGGATACGCGGCGGCGTCAGCCGGATTGCCTCGTCGGAGGAAGACGTGCGCATATTTGATACGTGCTTCTGCTTGCAGGGGTTGATGTCGATATCGAGCTCGCGGGAGTTCTCTCCGACAATCATGCCCTCGTAGACCATTTGCCCCGGTGAGATGAACATCGTGCCGCGGTCCTGCAAAGTATAGATGCCGTAGCCCGTCGTCTCGCCCTGCTCGAAAGCGACGAGGGAGCCGTGCTCACGGCCCTCCATATCGCCCTTGTATGGTGCGTAACCGTGGAAAATATGACTCATGATGCCGTTGCCTTTCGTGCTGGTCAGAAGCTCCGAGCGGAAGCCAATTAGCCCGCGCGCCGGAATGATGAATTCCATGCGCATATAGCCGTTGCCTTCGTTCATATTGGAAAGCTCGGCCTTGCGCTTGCCGAGAAGCTCCATGACCGTGCCCATATATTCTTGAGGCACTTCGACGGTCAGGTTTTCCATCGGCTCGCATTTTTGCCCGTTGATAGTCTTGTAAATGACCTCCGGCTTGCCTACCTGCAGCTCATACCCTTCGCGGCGCATCGTTTCGATTAAGATCGAGAGATGCAGCTCACCGCGGCCAGAGACCTTGAATGTGTCCGCCGAGTCCGTTTCCTCGACGCGGAGCGCCACGTTCGTCTCCACTTCCTTGAACAGACGGTCGCGGATATGGCGCGATGTGACAAATTGGCCTTCGCGTCCAGCGAAGGGGCTGGTGTTGACGCCGAAGGTCATCGAAAGGGTCGGCTCGTCGATATTGATGGTGGGCAGCGCCTCGGGGTTCTCCGCGTCGGCCACGGTCTGGCCGATGCGGACGTCGCCGAGACCCGTCAGCGCGACAATCTCGCCGATGCCTGCTTTTTCCGTTTCCACGCGTTTCAATCCCTGATAAACGAACACTTTGGCAATCTTTGCCTTCGTTTCGCCGTCGCCGCCAAGCAATACCACGTTTTGGTTAGGCTTTGCAGCGCCGCGCATTACGCGACCGATAGCGACCTTGCCTACGTATTCGTCGGCGTCGAGCGTCGTTACCATCAGCTGCAGCGGACCGTCCTCGTTGCCTTTTGGCGCGGGGATTTCCTTTATGATGGTATCCATCAGAGGCACGAGATTGTCGCTGGAGTCACCCATTTCGAGTTTCGCAATGCCGTCGCGGGCAGCGCAGTATACAACAGGGAATTCAAGCTGGTCGTCGTCTGCGCCGAGTTCCATGAAAAGCTCCAGTACTTCATCGTACACGTCGTCTACGCGCTGGTCGGGGCGATCGATCTTATTGATGACGACGATGGGCTTCAATTTTTGCTCCAATGCTTTGCGAAGCACATATTTCGTCTGCGGCATCGGTCCCTCGAAGGCGTCCACGAGTAAAAGCACGCCGTCGACGAGATTCAGCACGCGCTCGACCTCGCCGCCGAAGTCCGCGTGGCCCGGCGTGTCAACAATATTGATTTTTATATCCTTATACATGACCGCCGTATGTTTCGAGAGGATCGTGATGCCGCGCTCGCGCTCGATATCTCCCGAATCCATCACGCGCTCCGCGACCTGCTCGTTGACGCGGAATACGTGGCTCTGCTTCAGCATCGCGTCCACCAATGTCGTCTTGCCGTGGTCGACATGCGCGATAATTGCCACATTCCTCAGTTTTTCGTTCGTGCTCATGCTGTTTCGATTGCCTCCTGTATTTCTTTCAATATAAACGGTAAAATTCAGCCCTAACATATTATTATAATCGTCCGTATGTGTCAAGAAATCTGTTTTTGATTACGACAATTGAATGCAAATCGGCGGCAATTCTGTGCTGAAAACGGTTTTTTTGAAAAAAGACCCGTGTTTTCGGGAAAAAAATAAAAAAAATCTGCAAAAACCTATATGCAAAGCAGATTCTGTGTGTTATAATGCACGCAACAAGGCAATTTATGCCGAACATTAAAAGAAAGAGGGTATTTTCTTGAAGAAGGCAGATTTTATCAAAGCAACCGCCGCAAAGGCTGGGGTTTCCCAGAAAGAGGCGCAGGCCGTAGTTGCGGCTGCCCATGAGGTCATCAAGGATGCGTTGAAGAAGGGCGACACGGTTCCGTTCCTCGGCTTCGGCACGTTCAAGGTTTCCAATCGCGCAGCTCGTACGGGCCGCAACCCGCAGACTGGCGAGGCGATCAAGATTGCTGCGGCGAAGTTGCCGACCTTCAAGGCCAGCCCGGCGTTCAAAGAGTTCATCAACAGCGTCAAGAAGGCTGTAGCCGCGAAGAAGGCTGCCAAGAAGAAGAAATAAGAAGCCCGAAAGAGACGAGACCGTCGCTTGAGCGACGGTCTTGTTTTTGCACCACATAAAATATCCCGATACGAACCTCGTATCGGGATATTTTATGTATCGGGGTTGTTAGTCTTTCGGGTTGTACTCTACGATCTGGACGTCAGGGAACTGGTTCAGGTCGAGAAGTTCGGTATCCATAACGCGAATCAGTGGGCGTGCCGCGTAATCGTTTGCGTAATGCACGATCGTGCCGGAGAGGCCATTGGAAAGATAGACGCGCGAGCCGAGGAAGGAATCCTTAAGGTTGGTCAGGAACGGGACGCAGACTGTTGGATCAAGCTTCGTGTACATTTCCGCCGTAATCTTGTCGATGGCGGCGAAGGGCGTTTCCTTGCGGAAGCCTTCGCGTTCCGTTGTGATGTTGTCGTACATATCGGCCAACGCAATCATGCGCGCGAAGAGATGGATATCGTTTCCGCTGATGCCGAACGGGAATCCACTCCCGTCCATAGCTTCATGATGCTGGAGCGCCGCGCGTTTTACACCTTCCGGAAGATCCGGGCTCGCGGAAAGAATCATTTGCCCGTCAATCGTATGCTGTTCATAGGCTTCGCGCTCGTCCTCGGTCAATGTCTCCACGCGCTTGTCAAGCAGACGCTCCGGGAATTTCGTTTTCCCGATGTCATGCAAGAAGCCCGCGAGAATGACATCCTGCGATTCTTTTTTTGGCAAGTGCATCCATTTCGCGAGAACACCCGCGAGAATAGAGACGCGCACTGAGTGATTGTAGACGTCGGCGGCAAGATGGTTGACTTCGAGAAGGTAGTCCATGACGCCGCTTTCTTTCGCCATCGGAGCGATCGTATCCTTGATGACTTCCTTTGATTTCTCGACCGGCGCTTTGCCGCTGCTCTTGGCTTCTTCAAAAATAGAGCGCGCTTCATGGATGACGTCCTTGTACTCGGAAACGAAAGCGCTGCCGTTGTCGAAGAGTGCCGATACGTTTTGGAACGCTTCGCTCAGTTCATATTCGTCCTTGACATAGACTAACGGTATATCGAGAAAAGCAAGGCGTGTGATATGCGCTTTGGAGAGGAGCGTACCCTCGGAAAGGATGACCATCATCTCGTCGTTGATAATGGAGCGAGCGAGGATCATGCCGGGTTGAAGCTCTTCTACAGGAATAGATCGCAAAGTAATTCCTCCTTTTAGGCAACAAGTCGCCAATATCTTTATGTATTATATCATAGGTAGCATTCACAATAAAAGCCGATTTCCCATTATTTTCTGAAAGAAAACAACATTAGGGCTTTCGGCATAGGACATTTTGTGGAAACATGGGAGTCAAGCCCGAAGCAGGACGCGCCATGCGTCGAAAAGATTCTCCATGCGCCATCTCGCGTTTGCGGGGCTGGTGGATGGGAGCTTCAGGATGCGCAGGTCGGGGCGAGACAGAAGCGGCTGATTTGATTTTGCAAATGTTGCGTATGCTTTGCCGCCATTTAGCCCGATGGTGCGGATGGACGGCCATTTTTTCAGGAATGCGGTGAAGTCGTTGGCCTTTGCGTTTCGGATATCGGAATCAAGGCTGCCGACCCGGTCGCAAGTGTCAATGGCGTCCCAAAGAGCTATATGATGGCGCAGCAGCATATCGAGACGTTTCGGGTAATCCGTAGGAACTTCCGGTTCGTCCAAGAGACGCGCCATCAGCGGCCAAAAGCGATTGGACGGATGGGCGTAATATTCCTGAGCTGCAAGGGAAACTGCGCCGGGCATGGAGCCGAGGACCAGGATCTCGGATCGTTGATCTACGCTGGGAGACAGGCCGACGCAGTGCGTATTTTCTTTTTCCATAAAACGTCCCTCCTCAGATTTATTCCAGTATATCATATTTTGCATGCCGTATTTTCTTTTCCGTTGACGTTGATGAGGTTGAGGGCATATAATCTAAGACAAATATTCGGAAAGGAAGAATAATATGGGAATCGCCAGAGAAAACGAATTGCAGGATATCGTGCGGGAGATTTTGGTCGATTATGATAAGGATCGGGTGATTGACCAGCGCGACGTTTCGACGCAGGTTGACGAAAACATCGTTGTCGACATTGTGAAAATGCTTCTTCATATTCTCTTTCCCGGGTATTACAGGAAGGAATCTTACAGCCCACATGACGATGAGCGAAATCTTTCTTTTATTATTGAAGAAATCGAATTTCAGCTTACGCGTCAGATTGTCGGCGTCCTTCGCAGCCTGCCGGCCTATGACCGGGTAGATGAGCCCGTTGTCCAACGGGAAGCCTTTCGGATTACAGTGGCATTCCTGCATCGGATTCCGGCACTCCGGGAGCTTGTCAATTCCGATTTGGAAGCGGCTTTTGACGGAGATCCGGCGGCAAAGAGCATGGAAGAAATCGTCTTGGCTTATCCCGGGCTTTTGGCAATTACGATTTATCGAATCGCGCATGAGCTGTTCTCGTTGCGTGTGCCATTGATTCCGCGCATGATGACGGAATACGCCCATAGCCAGACGGGCGTCGATATCCATCCGGGAGCCACGATCGGGCGATGCTTCTTCATTGACCATGCCACGGGAGTGGTCATCGGGGAAACTTCCGTCATCGGTGAAAATGTCAAGCTGTATCAGGGCGTGACGATTGGCGCGCTTTCCACGCGCGGCGGGCAAAAGCTCAAAGGCGTCAAGCGCCATCCGACCATCGAGGATAATGTGACGATATATTCCGGCGCATCCATTCTCGGCGGTGAGACCGTCATCGGACGCAATTCTGTCATCGGGGGCAATTCCTTTATTACGCAGTCCATCAAGCCGAATACCCGCGTCAGCATCAAGAACCAGGAGCTTCAGCTTGATGAGCGGGACGGGGAAGCGTTCTGCGAGCACGATATCGCTCCGGGCGCATGGTTCTATACAATTTAATTTACTATAATATTCCCCCGGCCGGTACATCATCAGTACATGAAAAGAAGGTCGGGGGATAGGTTTATCTTAGGTTTGTCTTTGGAGGGAAACATGGCGAAGCTGGAGTTCATTTTGGGGCGTGCCGGAACGGGGAAGACTGAGTCCTGTCTTCGCGCGATGTGCGACGAGATGGAACGGGAGCCGTTGGGAAATCTTTTGCTTCTGGTGGTGCCGGAGCACATGACGTATCAAGTGGAACGAGCGCTCGTCTCGCGGACGCGGGGGCGGGGAATGATGAGGGGCTTCGTATCCGGGTTTCGCCGCTTGGCGTGGCGGGCGTCGGAACAAAGTTGCCTGCCGCGGATGACGGAGATCGGGAAACGGTTGATCCTGAAAAAAATCGTCGGGAAGCGCGCAACCAATCTTTCCGTTCTTGCGCGGGGCGCTGGGCAGCGTGGCTTCACGGCTTCCCTCTCGGAGATGATCGAGGAACTGAAAAGCTATCACGGCACGCCGGAAAGTCTTAAGGAAGCGGCGTCCGTCGTCGACGACAGCTATCTGGGCAAGAAGCTGGAAGACCTTGCTTTGCTTTACGGGGATTTTCTGCAGGAGACCGGGGGGCGCTTCGAAGACGCGGAGGATCGTATGACAAGGTTGGCGGCCGCCGTATCGAAAAAACAAGAGTTTGCGGGGTCGGAGATTTGGCTGGACGGCTTCGTGTTTTTCAATCCGCAGGAGAGGGAAGTACTTCGAGCGTTTTTTCAGACAGCGGACACGGTGCATATCACTCTGCCTCTGGGAAGGGATGTTTCCGTTCATGAATCGATCGCGCCATCGGAACTTTTCCATCGTGCCGCGCATACGCTCCGGGATTTGAAGCGTATGGCGGAGGAAATGGGGATTTCCTATACGGTACGTTTGTTGGAAGCGCCGAAACGTTTTTGTGCCGACGCGCAGGGAATTATCTGTCTGGAACGTGGATTATTTTCTTTTCCTGTCCGTGCCGAAAAAAAAGAGGCAAGCGCGCAGGGCATTCGTGTTACGGAGGCGGCGACGCGGCGGCTTGAAATGGAGGCGGCGGGGGCGGACATCATACGCTTGTGCCGCGAGGAAGGATTTCGCTGGCGGGATATCGGGATCTTGCTTCGCGACAGCGAAAACTATGGCGAACTTTTAGAGTTTACGCTGAAAGAATACGGGATTCCTTTTTTTACGGACAGGAAACGGGCGGGCGTTCGTCATCCGTTGGCGGAGCTGATTCGCTCGGCGCTGGAGACCGTGACAGACGGCTGGCCTTACGACGCCGTTTTTCGCTGCGTCAAGACGGGGCTGCTGCCGCTGACGAACTACGAGGCGGACATTTTGGAGAACTATGTGCTCGAATACGGCATTCGCGGCGAAAGCGGCTGGAAAAAGGAATGGCCGTATTTGCGCCGCCGCGGACGTACGCCGGAGCAAGGCGAAGCATTTTTGCAATCCGTCAATGAAATCCGGCAAAAGGCGGCGAAGCCGTTTTTTGCGCTGTCGGTTGCCTTGAAAGCTGACAGCGTTCAGGAAAAAACGCGCGCGCTGTACGAGTTCCTTGAAAGTCTTCAAGTGCCGAAAACGCTGGCGGACTGGACGAAAGAAGCCGAGACGGCGGGGGCGCTGGAGGAAGCCAAGGAGCACCGCATGATTTGGCGGGCGGTCACGGAGCTTCTCAATCAGATGTTATCGGTCAGCGGCGACGAAAAGCTTTCCTTGTCCGATTATGTCGAGATATTGTCAGACGGGTTGGACGCGCTGGAATTGTCGCTGATTCCTCAAAAAATCGACGCGGTGACAATTGCCGATTTTGACCAGAACAGCCTGAACAATGTCCGGGCGATCTATATTCTCGGAGCCAACGACGGCGTCATGCCGAGACGGCCGTCACCGGGAGGCATTCTTTCGGACGCGGACCGCGCTCTGCTCGCCGCGAAAAAGGATGTGGTGCGGCTGGAGCTGGCAAAAACCGCAGAAGAGGAAAGCTGCGGGGAGAATTATCTTTTGTATCACGGCTTCACGGAAGCGCGGGAATACCTCTGGGTGTCCTATGCGTTGGCGGATAGCGAGGGAAAGGGCCTCGGGCGTTCGTCCGTTGTCACGCGTTTGTTGAAGCTGCTGCCGTCATTGGAGATCGACAGCGTTCCGCTGGAGGGGATGACGCGGGAGCAGGAGGAAAAGCTGCTTTTTTCGACGGGAAGGCGCGCTGTGTCGCGTCTCGTTCCGATGCTTCGGGAATATGTGGCGTTTCCCGACGAGAGCAGGCGCGGTTCCTGGGGAGAGGTTTACAACTGGTCACTCGATCATGTGAAAGAGCGCCTGACAACCGTCACAGACGGACTTTTTGCGGGCGAAGCCGAGTCAACGCTTCCGCCTTTCCTGGCAAAGCGCATTTTTACACGGGGCAATAAACTGTCCGGAAGTGTGACGCGGTTCGAGCGCTATTACAAATGCCCGTTCTGGCATTTTGCGCAAAACGGTCTCCGTCTGGAAGAACGGGCGGAGTATGGATTTCGCCCGCCGGAGCTGGGGACATTGCTCCATGATGTGATGCGCGGCTTCGGGGAAAAAATGCGGCGGGAAAAACGTTCCTGGTCGAGTGTTTCGGCGGACGAGCGAAGCGAGTTTGTGCAGGGAGCGATGAAGGGCGCAGTTTCTGACACGCAGAATGGGATTCTGGCCAGTTCGGCGCAATACCAGAGCCTCGCCGCGCGCATCGGGGACACGGCGGAAAGCTCACTGGCGCGCCTTTCGGATTGGAACGGCGCCAGCGGATTTGTTCCCCGATATTTTGAGTTTTCCTTCGGAGAGGGGACGCCGGCGGGAGAGCTGATGTCGTGGACGATTCCCGATAGCGACGTCAAGCTGGACATCACCGGCCAGATCGATCGGATTGACTGTGGAGAGATAGAAAACGAGAATGGGGAACGTCATCCGTATTTCCTTGTTATTGATTACAAGACCGGCGATGAGAGATTGTCATTGCCGGAGGTTTATTATGGGTTGCGGCTTCAGCTTTTGACGTATATGGAAGCTGCAAGACGGTTTTTCGAAAAGCCCATGAAGGAGGAACCGCGTCCCGCCGGAGTGCTGTATTGCCTGCTGAAAAATCCCGTCATGAGCAGCGGCGACAAAATGAGCAAGGAAAAAGCCGCAAAGAAGTTGCTTGATTCACTCCGCATGAGAGGCTGGCTGCTCGACGACGCAAAGGTCATCCGGGAACTCGACGCCAGCAATCAATTCCTTTGCGTCAAATTGAAGGGCGATGGGGAAATCGACGGACATACCAAAGGAAGCGTCAAGGCGGAGCGGGAATTTGAAGCTTTGGCGGCACACACCATAAAAAAACTCAAAGAAGCGGGAGCAAAGGTGCTTTCGGGCGACATCGAGATCGCCCCGTTCCAAGTGAAGAGCAAAAACGCCTGTACCTATTGCCCTTACGGCGACGTCTGCGGTTTCGATATGAAACTGGAGAAATTTGCGTATCGCGAGCTTGACGATACGATTGCTTTTATGAAGGAAATGGAGAGGAAGGAGGGTGACGGGAATGGGAAAAGAGAATAACGCGCCTTCATCGGGCCAGCTTCGGGCCATGACGGAAAGCGGCCGAAATCTGCTCGTTTCGGCGGCGGCGGGTTCCGGAAAGACGTATACGCTGGTGGAGCGGATCGTCAAAAACATCATCGCCGGGAAATACCGTATCGACGAGCTTCTTGTCGTCACCTTCACAAACGCTGCGGCGGCGGAAATGCGAGAACGCATTGAAAAAAAGCTGACGGACGAGCTGGAAAATCATCCTGAGCTCGCCTATCAGCTAGTGCTGCTCTCCAACGCTTCTATTTCCACGCTGCATTCCTTTTGCCAACGGCTGATTCGGGAAAACTTCACGGCTATCGACGTCGATCCGAAATTCCGTCTGCTGAATGAGCAGGAGCGGGAATTGATCCGGCAGCGGGTGATTCAGGAGGTATTTGAACGGAAATATGAGGCGAAGGATACGGAGTTCCTGCGTTTTGTCAGAAATTATGGTTCAGATCGCGACGATTCGGCGCTTTACGAAATGGTGTTGGATTTGCATCGCTTCGCGGAAAGTCAGCCGGACCCGAAAGGGTGGCTTGCCGGGATTGCGGGGCGTGTATCTCAATGGGGGCAAGGAACCATTGAGCAGATGGAGTGGTATTCGTATCTGAAAGACAAGATTACCCGGACACTGACCGCATGCAAGGCTGCTGCGAAATACTTTTCTGACCAAGCGGAAGTAAATGGCATTTCAACATATGCGGAAATCTTCGCAAATGATTGGGAACTGGCCGATCATATTTCAAAAGCAGCTGCGACGGGATTGTGGGAAGATATGCGGAAGGCTTTTTCCGAGATGCCTCCGAAATTTCCGAATCTCCGAAAACCACCGAAAATGGAACTGGACCAGGATACAGTTGATTTTTACAAGGAAGGCCGAAAGGAGCAAATCAAGAGTCCGTTGGAAGAGTTGCGGGACACGTATTTTTCTGAAACGGAGGAGTCACTGTTAGAGGATTTGCATGCTTCCGGCGCGGATATAGCGACGCTTTGCAGTCTCACCTCGGATTTCATCAAGGTCTTTGACGCGGCGAAACGGAAAAAGGCGGCGCTGGATTTCGGTGATTTGGAACATTTTGCTCTTGCCGTGCTGAATCGGGAGGAAACGCTGGCTGCAATCAAAAAACGCTACAAGGAAATCATGGTGGACGAATATCAGGACACGAACGGCGTGCAGGAGGCAATTCTCGGGAAAATCACGGACGGCCGCAATCTTTTCATGGTCGGCGACGTCAAGCAGAGTATCTATCGTTTCCGTCTTGCCGACCCGACGCTGTTTACCGAAAAGCAGAACGATTACCGGCAGCAAGGGGGACACGGCGCGTGCATCGAGCTCAGCGAGAATTATCGGAGCCGGAAGGAAGTGCTGGCGGCGGTAAATTTCCTGTTTTCCCAGCTCATGATGGAGCCGGAGACGGAACTCTCGTATGATGAGCGCGCCGCCCTTTATCCGAAAGCGGATTACCCTGCGACGGAAGAGAAAAGTTTCGCCGGTGCGCCGGTGGAATTGCTGCTCGTCAGGAACAGCGACGCGTCCGGGGACGATGATGAGGCGGAAGAACTGCGCGGTTTCGAGGCCGAGGCGGAAATTGTCGCCCAAAAGCTTCGCGAATTGAAAGACAGCAACGTTTCCATTTACGACAAGGACAAGAAAGAATATCGCCCGATCCGTTGGCAGGATATGGCCGTGCTTTTGCGCGCGGTGAAAGGGAAATCGCAGCTTCTAATTGAAAAGCTTCGCGCTCATGACATCCCCGCCTATGCAGAGGCGGACGCCGGATATTTCGAGGAAAAGGAAGTGAGCCTTGTTCTCGCGCTGCTGGCCGTTATTGACAATGCCCACCAGGATATCCCCTTGGCGGCGGTGCTTCATTCGATGATCGGGGGCATGACGGCAGAGAATTTAGCTGCTATTCGCGCCGACGCCGAAGACGCCGGGGATTTTTACGATGCGCTTTCCGTAAAGGCGGAAACGGACGCAAATGGAAAAGCGGCACGGTTTTTGGGAAAACTGGAAGAATGGCGCAAGCTTTCCCGGCGCGTCGGCGTTCCGGAGCTGCTTTGGCAGCTTTACCGGGACACGGGTTATTACGATTACGTCGGAGCCCAGCCCGGCGGTCTTGTGCGGCAGGCCAATCTCCGCATGCTGATCGACAGGGCGGCTGATTATGAGAAGACGAATTTTCGCGGGCTTTTCCGTTTCCTGAAATTCGTTCGGCAAATGAAGGATCAGGACACCGACCTTTCCGTGGCGCGAACGCTCGGGGAAAAAGAGGACGTGGTCCGCATCATGACCGTCCACAAGAGCAAAGGTTTGGAGTTCCCCGTCGTCGTGCTTGCCAACCTGTCGAAGAAGTTGAACTTCCAGGACGTGCAGAAAAAAGTCCTGATCCATAAGAATTTGGGAATCGGCATGTACTGCACAAAATCGGAAGGGACGTTGACATGGCAGTATCCGACGATTGCGTGGCGCGCCATGAAGGAAGCAATCCAGAATGAAGCGAGGGCGGAGGAACTGCGCGTCCTTTATGTGGCGCTGACGCGGGCGAGAGAAAAGCTGATCCTTGTCGGCAGCGTCAAATCCTCTGCCGAGAAATGTGCGAAAGCGTGGTGCCGATACACGGAGCGAAAGGAAACGGCGCTTCCTGGACACACGGTGCTCGGCGCGAAAAATTGGCTGGATTGGATCGGGACGGCTGTCGCGCGGGACGAGGATGCGGGAGAGGCCCTTCGGGAAAAGGCTGGCGTTTCGGACCTGCCGCGAATCGAGTATTCTTCGGACAAGTTCGGGAAACCGAATTTCGACCTGCGGTTTGTCACTGCGTCATCGTGTGTGGAGGGCAAAAAAGAAGAAACGGTTGATGAATGGACGGAACGTATACGAAATCTGGAACCGCTTCCTATATCGGAAAACAGCGAAAGGGCTTCCATGTTGTCTTGGCACTATGGCCATTACACGGATATCCCGGTTAAGATGACCGTCACGGAAATCAAGCGCCGCGCGATGGAGCAGGAAGAACCCGCATTCTTTGCGCAGGCAAGGCCGGAAACGCCGGAGGATGATTCGGACGCGGTCAAAAGGGATTTTCCTCCTCCCGATTTCCTGCAGGCGGAAGAAATAAAGAAAGGCGGCGTCGTTTTCGGCACGCTCATGCACGGCGTCATGCAAAATCTGCGGCTGGACAGCGCATTGGACGAAGCGGATATCGAGAGCCAACTGGATACTTTTGTGAAGGAGGGAGCCTTGACAGAAGAGGAACGTCGTGCCGTGCGCGTTTCGCCGATTGCGAAGTTTTTCGCTTCTTCCGTCGGGCGCCGGATGAAAGAGGCGAAACGGTGCTGGCGGGAGCAATCGTTTAGTTTGTTGATCCCCGCGTCCGAAATGGAACCGAAGGCTTCTCCGCAGGACGAAATCTTTTTGCAGGGAACCATCGACGTGTTCTTTGAGGATGCGGAAGGGCGGATGGTTCTGCTCGATTACAAGACCGACCGCGGCACGACGCCGGAGCTGATTCGGAAACGGTACAAAAAGCAGCTCGATCTGTATACCCGAGCCATCGAAAATATCACCGGCCTGCAGGTTGACGAAAAATATATCTATCGCCTGTCCGATGGCGATACGATAGTAATGTGAAAAAATCCATAAAAAATCCGTTACTCACATGCGATAGCGAGTAACGGATTTTTTCCTTGGATGTTATTTGTTGGACAGCTCGATGAATTCTTCAAGCTTCTTCTTGGCCGCGCCGCTGGCGACGAGCTCTTTCGCGAGATTGACGCCTTCGGCGATGCTGCTGGCTTTGCCGCCGATGTAGATGGCGGCGCCCGCGTTCAGCATGACGATGTCGTATTTCGGGCCTTTCTTGTTTGCGAGGATGTCGCGGGCGACAGCGGCGTTCTGCTCCGGCGTGCCGCCGACGATGTCGCTCTTTTGTCCGCGTGTGAATCCGAAATCCTCCGGGCGGATTTCATAAGTCTTGTACCATCCGTCGCGGAACTCGCAGACGCTGGTCGGTGCGCTTATGGAAATCTCGTCGAGGCAGTCCTGTCCGTAAACGACCATGCCGCGATTCATGCCGAGGCTGAGAAGGACTTTTGCCAGCGGCTCCAAAAGATACGCGTCATAGACGCCGAGGAGCATCATGGTCGGGTGCGCCGGGTTCGTCAGCGGGCCGAGGATGTTGAACACGGTGCGGATGCCGAGTTCTTTTCGGATGGCGCCGACGTATTTCATGGACGCGTGGTATTTCTGTGCGAAC
>CAMVIO010000027.1 GCA_947167555.1 uncultured Selenomonadales bacterium | reverse complement strand
GGAGCCATACGGAACAGCGCGGACGGCGCATGTGTCCGTGTGGTTTTTTGTTTTTGTGCAGTCATCTGAAACGACGGAAAGGCGGTAATCAAAATGGATGATCTGTTGTATGTAATTCCCGCGAACACCCCGAAGAGCAAGATCGCGAGCATGCTGAAATCCCATCCGGAAATCAAGTTCGTCTCGCTGGTCGGCATCGACCTCGCCGGTAACGACACCGACGAGAAAATCCCGATGCGAATCTTCCTGAAGGATATGGACGAATTTTACGCAGGCACCGCAGTGCAGACCGACGGCTCGTCGGTGGTGCTGCCGGGCATCGCCACACTGAACAACGCGAAGGTTGATATGCCGATCGATCCGTCGGTCAACTGGTTCGTCGATTACAATTACGAACATTTTGACGACGAAACGGAGCGTCCTGTCGGCACGCTGCGCATTCCCGCGTTCCTGATCCATGAAGGCAAGCGCGTCGATTCCCGCGCAGTACTGGCGGACACGTTGGAATTCGTCAAGAAAGAGCTGCTCGCTCTCTTCAAGAAACATCCGAAACTTTCCGGCCTTGAGCATGTGAACGGCGCGGAAGTTGCCGACATCAAGTTCACCTCGGCCACGGAGCTGGAATTCTGGGTCAAGACACCGCTGGAAGAGGCAGACATCGCCGAAATGAGCGCGTCTCAGGTCATGCAGGAACAGTACTGGCAGAGGACGCGCGGTGCGGTGCGCACGGCTCTCGAGCAGAGCGTTCTGCTCGTCGACAAGTACGGCCTGAAAATGGAGATGGGCCACAAAGAGGTCGGCGGCCTCAAAGGCCATATCAACGAGGCCGGAGCCATGTCCCATGTCTGCGAGCAGCTCGAAATCGACTGGCAGTTTGCCGACGCGCTGCAGGCGGCGGACAATGAGCTTCTCGTCCGCACGCTGGTCAAGGAAGTTTTCCGTGAGAACGGCCTCGAAGTCAATTTCAAGGCGAAACCGATGATCGGCCTCGCGGGCAACGGCGAGCACACCCATATCGGCATGGCGGCGGTCATGAAGGACGGCTCCCTCGTGAACCTGTTCGCGCCGAAGGAAATGAAGAAGGACTTTTTGAGCGCGGTGGGCTACGGCGCGATCATGGGCCTTCTGAAGAATTACGAAGCCATCAATCCGCTGGTCTCCGCGACGAACGATTCGTTGAACCGCCTGAAGCCCGGATTCGAGGCGCCGGTCTGCATCGTGACCTCACTGGGCAACACACCGGAAATCCCGTCGAGAAACCGCACGATTCTTGCGGGTCTCGTCCGCGACGCCCAGAACCCGCTGGCGACGCGTTTCGAGCTTCGCGCCTGCAACCCGTACACGAATACGTACCTCGTACTGGCGGCCGTCTACTCCGCTGTTCTGGACGGCGTGAAGATGGCGGCGGAGCATACGACGAAGGAACTTCTGGCGGAGCTTTCCAAGAAGCCGGGCGAAAAAGGCTTCTATCTGGAAAAGGATCGCGCCTACCGCAGCGAACAGGACGTGTTCGAGGACTACACGGCGGAGGAGCGCGACCGCATGTTTGGCGCGCCGCCCGCCACGGTCTGGGAAAACATGGAAAACCTGAACAACTATCCGGAGAAGAAAGCTGTC
Source organism: uncultured Selenomonadales bacterium (assembly GCA_947167555.1). Lineage (GTDB taxonomy): Bacteria > Bacillota > Negativicutes > Selenomonadales > Selenomonadaceae > RUG12372. Next base: position 12,851 of record CAMVIO010000027.1, on the reverse strand, counting down.
ATCACGGCAGGCGGAGCGCTGGACGAGAAGATCCTGCACGCCTTCGTTGAGGGCGCGCTGCTGCGCTGGAAGACGGAGCTGGTAAGCCGCATTATCCCGGAGAACCGCGCCATCGTCCGCAGCGCGCAGGAAATCGTCTCCGACTTCGTCACCGATCAGGACGCGTACAACTGGACGAAAATCAGCGGTATCCGCAGCTACCTCGCGAAAGACAGCATCGACGAGAAGTCGCTGTTCACCCTCCTGACGAACGCACTGATGGGCGGCGACTACGCCACAGCCTCCGGCCTGCAGGTTGAGATGTACGACAAGATCGAGGAACTGAAAAGCCTTTACGACGCATACTCCAAGAATATGATCTGAACCATATAAGGAAAGCCGGCCGCAATCGCGGTCGGCTTTTCGCATGTGACAAGGATTGACCTTTGCGCCCGTCTATGGCATGATAACACTGACAATAAACAAAACGGAGTGATTGGGATGAAGGTGCGCAAATATAGCCCCGAGGATATTCCCGCCATGCTCGCGATTTGGAACGAGGTCGTCGAAGCGGGCGACGTGTTCCCGCAGGAAGAACTATTGAACGAGGAAACGGGCGCGAAGTTTTTCGCCGAACAGAGCCGCACAGCCGTCGCGGAGGACGAGGGGGAAGTACTGGGCCTTTACATCCTGCATCCGAACAACGTAGGCCGCTGCGCTCACATCGCAAACGCCAGCTACGCGGTAACTGCAACGGCGCGCGGAAAGCACATCGGCGAAGCGCTGGTCTTCGATTCAATCCGAAACGCAAAAGCGCTGGGCTTCCACATCCTGCAATTCAACGCGGTAGTGGAAAGCAACATCCACGCCCGCCATCTTTATGAGAGAATCGGTTTCAAGCAGCTAGGAACGATTCCGGGAGGCTTCCGGATGAAGAACGGGATGTATGCGAATATCTGCCCGTATATTTACGAGCTGTGAATACGATGCCGTAAACCAAAGCCCTTCCCGCACAAAATCAACGTGCGCGGAAGGGCTTTTGACGTTTATTCTCTTCGCATTTTCTTGAACCGATCCCCGGTCAGCATATGGTCAACAAGAATTACCGTCTGCGGGACTTTGAAGCTTTCTAACCTATCAATGTTGTCTCCTTTAGTAGATTGTTTACTCGATGCGTTCCAATTGGCAACATATATATTGCCCACTTTTAGGTGATTCTATGTAATATTTTGTTTCATCACCTTTAATGGACGTTTTAGACTGTATTATTGTATAATCGCTAATTTCATAAATATGCCCTGCGCTCTGTAATTTTGGTTTTGGTACAATATTGAGCATTTCATAATCCATCGCACGTAAAAAGGCATAGGATTTATCAAAGCCCCAGCTTGAATCAAGGAACCCCCCATTTGGCAAATGTTTGGAAAGGAAAAGAGTACCCACTGTTTCTGGATGATATAACGTATATTTCCCAGACAAAAATTCATCAACATGTTCTTGAAACAACTTCATTCCACATTGGGCACTTTTCATCAGCAAGGACAATGCCGTTTCACCGCTTTCAATGGGGACTTTCTCCTGAACAATGATTCCTCCGGTATCTATACTTGCATCTACTTCATGCCAAGTAGCACCACCAAAAGCCTCCTGATGAAATATTTCCCAAGTTGGCGCATTTCTCCCTCTGTAAAAAGGTAAATATGCATTGTGGAAATTGATGATGGTAAGATTTGGATTTTCTATTACCACTTTGGGAAAAATATGTTGATTGTGCGCACTGAAAAGCAGTGATTTATCCGATATTTGACTTAAAAAATCATTCAATTCAAGAGGTGCAAAAAAACGGTAAGGAACAAGATAACGTCTGCATGTTGCAACAACATTAGACATAGACTCATGTTCCACGCCAAGGCACTGCAAGATATTCTTTGCAGAAAATCTAGAAGTTAAGATTTCGATACATTTACTAGCTACACGCCCCGTTCCCAAAAAATAAATATGTTCATACATTTTTATCACTCACTTCTAAAGAGATAACGCTTCAAACTATATATTACCGCTTATCCCTTCACCAATGTGTAAAGATCGCCAATGGTCTTCGCTTTTCGCACGTCGGCCGGCGCAACGGGCTTCTTCGTCCGCTTGAAGATTTCCGATTGGAACATCATCGCGCTCAGCGAATCCCATTCTTCAATATCGTCCAGCACCATCTCCATCTTTACCGATTCCTCCGAGTCGAGGATTTCATCCATCATATCCAAAAATTCTTTTTCCGTCATTATGCGTTCCTCCGTAGTTGTGATAAATATCTTCATAGATGGTATTATAACCTCTCTACCCTATGACCTTACCAACATTTCTTTGAGTTTCACACGATCCATCTTGCCATTAAGGTTCAATGGCATCAGATCCAGTTGTTCGTACCGTTTCGGTACCATATATTCAGGTACGAGAGACATCAGTTTTTCACGTAGCTCTTTTGCGGCAATATCACCCACATAGCAAAGAATGATTTGGTCTTTTGCCGCGTCAAAAAGACAACATGCCATTTTAACAGGAGGAAGAGAAGCCGCAGCCGTTTCAATCTCGCCTAGTTCTATGCGGTGCCCCAAATGTTTGATTTGGAAATCCTTTCGTCCGTCGTAAATCAATTCTCCGCGTTCATTATAATGCACAATATCGCCGGTGCGGTATATTTTTTCCGGATAATAAGGATTCAACGGATTCTGCACAAACACTTCCGCCGTTTTTTCCGGATTTTTGTAATAGCCATAAGCCAGCGACGTTCCGCGCACACAAAGTTCGCCTTTTTCGTCGCTGTGTACAAGCTCGTCTTTTTCGTTTAAGACTAAAATATCTGAATTGCGGCATGGAATCCCGATTGGCACCGGCTCCGCATCGCTCAATACTCGATTTGCGACATAATAGGTGCAGTCCACGGTAATCTCTGTAGGGCCGTACAGATTAGCAAAAAGCGCGCTAGGCAGTCGCTTACGCCACATATTGAGCTGACGTGTCGGCATAACCTCGCCCGCAAAAAGGACCGTATGCAGGCAGTCGATTTCGCACTCGTCCAACAAATCGTAATTGGCAATTTGCGTGAGTACCGACGGAACCCAAAAGACAGTATTGATTTTCTTATCGCGAACATATTCCAAAAGGCGAATCGGGAATGCGAAACATTTACGTGGAATGATATAGGCAGTCGCACCGTTTTTCAATGTGCTGTAAATGTCAAGAACAGAGTTATCAAAATAGAACGGCGCTTGATTGCCGAGGACGCTCCCGCTGTCAACATGGAAAGTTTCTTCCACCCAATCAATATAGTCGATAACCGAGCGGTGACCAATAATGACGCCTTTGGGAGTTCCGGTAGAGCCGGAGGTGAAAAGTACATAAAGTACATCGGTATCAATCAATCTTTTTTGGATGTTATCGACTAATTCTTCATTTGGTTTCTGCTGCAATATGTCATCGTAAATCAAAATCTGTTTTTGGTCGTTGAAAGCCGACGCCATTTTTTCTGAATAAGCGGTATTGGTAATCACCGCGCCCGGCTCCAAAGTTTCCAAGATTTTTCGTATACGACTTTCCGGCATATCGGTATCAAGCGGAGTATAGAAACAGCCCGCATACGCTGCGCCGAGGAAAGCCACAACTGCCTGCACGCTTTGCCCCAGAGCCACAGCAATCGGCTTTTTGAAAAGCCCTGCTTTAATCAAGCTTGTAGCAATCCGCTTGGCGCTGTCTCTCAGTTCACAAAAGGTAAGTACGGAATGTTCGTCGACAAAAGCGGGTTTGTTAGGATATTTTTTAGCCGTAGCTTCTAAATAATCGGTTACGAGTCTTACCATTTGCAATTCGCTCCTGTTTGTCAAAGAGAGGTCATTTCCCCATTCAAAACCAATGCATCATCCCACGATGAAGGCAACGGTGCGTCCAGCATATAGTCCGGAATTGCCTTGATTTTTTCACAAAGCAACTTATACGCAGGCGCTTCATCCACCGTCCAAACTTCGCTGTCGCCCAATACGCACATTTTCGCATCTCCGTGAGCAAGCAACGTATCCGCAAAATCGTTGCTCCCAGGGATTACATCCTTATACCGCACGAATAATTTGTATGTGGCGGTATAACTTCCACCATCCGCATGAATCATCCCGGTGAAGTCCCGATCATAACGATAAGGCACCTTTGCCGCCCATTCAATATAATGCGTATAGGTGAAACAATCCTGCGGCCTGGTGCCGAGAAAAAGGAATTTCACGCCCTTCTCGCGATGCAACATATCGAATGTGCAGTCACGTCCGACGGATTCGCGTCCCACGCCCATAGCTAAATATTTCTTATCCCCGACCAGCGCCACCGACATTAAGGGATCCAAGGAACGAATTGCTTCCGGCTGCCGCCGGACATACTCGTTCAGCGCGCCCATCTTTGATTTGCTTTTTTTGACGTCATAATCCTTGCCGTTTGGGAAGCTGAACGTGAAGGTTGGGAAAAGAACTGTTGTAACATTCATTTCCCGAATCGCTCCATAGATTGCCCCCAGAATTTCATCCCGCTTATATTCCGTGTTCGGCATTCCGAAATTCATACCAAAATGAATAAAAAGAATTTCCGCTTTATCCGCATCCACCGAACGCAAGGCAGCGACAAAATCTGAATCGGCAACTCGCGTTCCATCTTTCGCATAAAAAAGTTGCTTTTCCATTTGCCCTCCTAATGCGCACATCGACCACCGTCGACCGTAAATATTTGTCCGGTAATCCATTTCGCGTTTTCACTCAACAAGAACTCTGTCATCGCAGCAATGTCTTCCGTTTCTCCCAACCCTAAAAGGTAGCCATCATCCGCAGGCTTCTCAAGAAGTTCCTGATTTCGCTGCAACAAATCCCCCATTGGCGTCTGTATGCCACCAGGACGGATGACATTCAGCTTTATACTTGGTGCAAGCTCTACCGCCATTGCACGCATAAACCCTTCCATTGCCGCCTTGGACGCACAATAAATACTTTGTCCTTTCGCTCCAATCCGGCTTTGAATACTGGAAATTAGCACCACACAAGCCAATGACTTCCCGTTAACCTTCTTGCTCGTTAAAAGTTTTAATATCTCGACCGCCGAAAAGAAATTCACATCCATGATTTGGCGCATCGTTTCCGATGTGGTCATACGAAGCGGCGCCAGCGGTGCCATGCCTGCCGAATGCACGAAGTCGCTGACGGAAACGGAATTTTCCTTGAGAAAGGCAGACAAATTTTCAGCAATTCCTTCCACGGTGGCAAGATCATAGTGCCAAAGCAGATGTTTATCCGTATTCTCGCACATGGTCCGTGTTTCTTCGAGTCGTTTTTCATCACGCCCACCAAGAACCAAAGGATACGTCTTGGAAAGCCGGATTGCCGTTGCACGCCCAATGCCACTGGACGCCCCCGTAATCAATACATAATTATCCATCGCTCAATACTCCGCAAATTCGCAGAAGCGAAGCGGTCCTATCTTCATGACGATTGCGCCCCACGCCAGTCCTACGCCGAAGCCCGAAAGGCAAACGTCAAAGGATTGCTCACAGACCCTGTCCGCAAGATTGGAGCAGATATTTGTCGGAATCGTCGCACCGGAAGAGTTGCCAAAATGCGAGACAATATTGCTCGGCATTTTTTCCCGAGGGATTTCCAGTTCGTCCGCCAACTTTTCCACCATGAACTTATTGGGCTGGTGAAACAGAAACCAGTCGATTTCTTCCTTCGTCTTGCCCGCTGTCTGTAAAATACCCTCAATCAGCGGCGGTACATCCACCTGCATGAAATTAAACACTTCGCCGCCCTTCATCACGATATTGTCCAATGAGCGGATATTGCCGTCCTCGTCTTCGTGTTCGACGGCCGTTTCCGGGGTACAGGGCATACGAAAACCTCCAGCTGGAATCATCAATGCGTCGGCCCTTGTTCCGTCCATTCGCATTTCAGCATAAATGTTCGTCGCTTCGGCACAATTCTCCACAATGGAAACAGAAACGGCGTCTCCTACCAGCGGATACGTTTTCCGATCCTTTGGCGACACCTTCCGGCTTAAGGCTGTGCCGACAATCAACAGGACTTTTTTATCCCTTAACTGCTCCAATAACTGGAATGCCTGCAAAAGTCCAATGACATAGCCCGAGCAGCCTTGAATCATATCAAGGCAATACACGTCTTCGGAAAGCCCCAGCCGGCCTTGGATGATATTGCTTGTCGGCGGCAGGAAGTGGTCGGGGGAATCTGTTACGAGAAGCAACGCGCCAATCTCGTCCTTTTTTACAAGTCCGCGCGCAAAAAGCTGCTCCGCGCCGAATACCGCCATATCCGAAACGCAAGTATCAGGCTCGACGATTCGATGCTCACCGTAGCCCATGACTTCCTTCATGCGCTTCATACGGGCGTTCGTCGCCGTGTAGTTCCCCATTTCCTCCTCGAAGGTCCTGACGTTCTTCGGGATAACGGTCAAAATACCGCCGATGCGCTTGCCATGAAACTTAAACTTCATCGGTTACACCATACTTTTTGACAAGCGCCTGGATTTTCGCAAGGCTCGAAAAATTCTCCGGAACGATCTCGCGTCCTTTGATGGAAATCCCGTATTCCTTGTCCATCATAGAGACCAAAGATACCACGTCAAAAGAATCGAGCATCCCATCCTCGATATAGTCCTCATTCGTCGTAAAATCAAACTCCGGACGAAGTTCCTGTAAAATATCGATTACTTTTTTCATAATCTGATCCTTTCCATTCAACAAACGAACATCGATGCTCTTACATCGGTTATGTTCCAAACATACATCCACCGTCAACAATGAAATCCACACCTGTAATCCATGAGGCTCTGTCGCTAAGCAAAAACAGGACCATTCCAGTTACATCTCTCGGTTTGCCTTTGCCAAAACATCCGCCAGAAATCTCCTGAGAAGATTGCCCCATATGCTCCAAATAGTTTTCCGTCATTTCCGTCTCTACCCAACCGGGGCTGATACTATTAATTCGTTGTTTGCGCTCGCTAATCTCCCTCGCTATGGAATGTACAGCTGCTTGCACCGCTGCTTTCGTCCCAGAATACACCAACATTCCACGCCCTCCACCATAAGCGGCTATAGAAGAAAACACGACATAAGCTGCTCCTTCATGGGAATATTTCTTTTTTGTCGTAATCTCTAAGCTCTTCATTGCGCCCCAAAAACCTGTTTCCATGATATTTCTGGCATCCACGCCGTCGTGTAAACGCAACGATGTTGTCCCTGTCGTCCCTGCAGTATACACTGCACCATGGAGTTTTCCATGTCTTCTCACAAATAAGCTGATTAAATCAGTCCATTGATCATCTGATGCATTCGTCACATCTATTTGCGCCGTTTCAATCAAATTGGGATACTTATCACGCACAGCCGAAAGCCGTGCCGCGTTCCGCGCAATTGCCAACACATGGGCTCCTGACTCTGCAAGTTCGAACGCCGTTTGGCGCCCCATTCCAGATGAAGCACCAACAACTACAAAATTTTTCCCTGTAAAATCAAATTTTACTTCACTCATAATGCACCTGTTTCTAATACTCTCGTTTCACTAAGGTCCATCACCATCGTAGCCACAGACATCCCAATACCGAAGCCAGACAACAGTGCTTTTTTCGGCGGTACATATTTGTCTTCCCTTTTCAACTCCGCCATGCACACAGGAATCGTAGCCGAACTCGTGTTTCCGACTTTTCCAGAGGCAAACGGAGCTTTTTCCGGCAAAATCCCCAAGCGGTCCCGAAGCGCATCCACGATTGCCAAATTGGCCTGATGCAAAAACGCGCAGTCAAGTTCATTCGCTCCAATGTGTAAATACTCCAAAAGAGCACAGACATTATCATACGTTTCATAAGCGGAAAAATTCATGACTTCTGCGCCGTCCATCATAGAAAAATTATCTTCGATTGGCAAAAACTCCCCATGTTCGTTGGTAAGTCTCGGTGCTCGTGCACCACCGCGCGGCATCATCAGTATACGGTATTTGGCGCCATAACTGGTGATATTGTAATCAATCCGTCGCTCCATTGCTACCTCACGCCGCGCGATGATTGCCGCCGCTCCAGCCGCGCCGTTGATTGCGCGTCCTGCAATATCCCCCGGCATAAAATCCTGAACAACATCCCCCGCAAGCAACAACACTTTTTTCGTCAAATTCGACAACATTGACGCGGCGACATAGACACCATAAACGAACCCCGAACAACCAAGACTGATATCGAAGGCCATCACGTCTGTCTGGAGACCTAACCGCTGTTGCATAATATAACTGGTTGCAGGCGCCGGATAATCCGGCGTCTGTGTAATAAAAATAATGGCTCCAATATCTTCTCGTTTTGTACCATCGGAAAAAAGCCGCTCCGCCGCCTCCACACAAAGATCAGACGTACAAATCCCCGGTGCTGTGACGCTCAGTCGTGTAAAACCAGTATCTTTTGCGAGGCGCGCCGCCTTTTTTTCAGATACCAATCCCGAACATCTCTCCGACACTGGTATTCGTGTCTTTGAAACGGTTGCCGTCAAACAATCGATTCCCACGTCTTTGATCGTACCAATCATGGCAATGGCTCTCCTCCTTATACTTCTCCAGTCGGTAATACATGCGTATCACTCATGTCCATCAACAGAGAAGCAACCGACATTCCGACGCCAAAGCCGCACAAAAGTGCATGCCGATATGGTTTCCATTCCCCTCGACGGGCAAGTTCGGAAATGCAAACCGGAATTGATGCGGAATCTGTATTTCCAATTTCGCCTGAAGCAAATGGCACCTTTTCGCTTGGAAGCCCTAACTTTTTCGCCAACGTCGAGACAAGCATTAAATTGGCCTGATGACAAACAGCAATCTCTACTCCGTCTGTCGACAGTCCTCCGACATCAAGGACTGAACGCATACTATCTACTGTCTCATATTCCGAAAAATTCGTCACTTCCATGCCATCCATTATTGTATAATTCTCCGGTTCGGGTAAAATCTCTCCATGCTCATCACGAGTTTTCTCTTCTCTTGCGCCACCCCGTGGAGCAATGATACATTGATATTTATCGCCGTAGCTAGCAATATCGTAAAATATTTTTCGTGACAGTTCCGGCGACCTCCGGCTAATAATTGCTGCCGAACCTCCATCCCCAATCAATGGGAGAAACGTCAAACTCTTAGCTGGATGGCACTTTCCGACAACATCTCCCGCAAGCAGTAATACCTTTTTCTCGATATTTTGAAGCAGTGTAGCAGCGATATAGATACCATAAGTAAAACCGGAGCACCCGAGATTAATATCGAAAGCCAAAATGTCCGTTCCAAGGCCCAACCGATGCTGAATCACATAACTTGTAGCAGGAACAAGATAGTCTGGGGATTGCGTGATGAAAATGACGGCTCCGATTTCCTCTTTTTTCTCTCCGTTTGAGAAAAGCCGCTCCGCCGCCTCTACACAGAGGTCGGATGTGCAGATTTTCGGATCAGCATAGCTAAGATATGAAATGCCCACGCCTTTACTAAGACGCGCCAAACGTTTTGGAGGAATAGAATCCTTACAGCGTTCCACCATTGATATACGGTTCTTGGCGACAGTCGCCGTCAGGCAGTCAATCCCCACATTTTCAATAAAACCTTTCATTTCTTTATTCCCTCGTTAAAAGCTCGTAAAGATTGCGCATCGTTTCCGCCTTTCTTACTTCTGCCGCGTTCACCTTTGTCTTCGCCGTACTGGCGCAAAGCGACAGGAAGCCAACATGACTCAGCGAGTCCCATTCTTCGATTTCCTCCAGCGCGGTATCCATCGTGATTTCGTCTTCCGTGTCCATGATGTCTACCATTTTTTTGATAAACTCCTGTTCTGTCATATTGAACAACTCCTTTTTTGTAACCGCTTCAACGGTTCATTTATAGCGAAGGCGGAAAAGCCTCTGCAAACAATTTTTATTCGTCGATTGGAAGCGCCGGATTGCCAAATACTTTCCGTCCTCGCTTGACTCTCTTGAAAACAACGCTCCATTCCCCCACAAAAGCATCGTCTTCGATTACGGCATGAGGCAAAGCGGAAGCCGCCGTCCCTAAATAGACACGTTGACCCGCCACCGCGTATCCCATCAGCCCAGAACTCCCCATCATACTGCAAAAATCACCGGCTTGCGCATCATGACCTAAGGTAGCAGCAATATTCATGATGACATGATTGCCGATGCGCGTATCCGGCATCAATTTGCAATCCGGCGTTACAATACATCCAACGCCCATAGCGGCTGTCGGTGCGACCAATGCTTTACGGTGAACAAGGCTGATAAATTGCGCTCCTTTTTTCGTCATGATTCCCACAAGTCTTACTCGGGCAGCACAGTCGGCAATTGAACAAACAAACACGTCATCCGGCTGCACCTCATAACTTTCCACGTCGCCCAAAAGCGGTAACGGCAATTTTTCGTATTCCCGCGCTTCCAGCTTTATGTCGCCGTCGAGGAATCCCTTGATATCCCATTCCTCACCATATCCTATGGAGCCCTGTGCGTGCCAATGGACCTCGCGGGCGAAGCCGCCGACTCCGATAATGATCAAATGCTTCATTGTTATTTTATTACCTCCTGCATTCCAGTACAATCTTGCAGATTCGATCCAAATCTTTCAGCGCCAGTTCCTCATACAACGGCAATGTCAACACTCGTTTGCTGATATGCAAAGCCGTCGGTGTAGCATTGACATCAAATTTTCCGTGGAAACAATCAAACGTATTTGTCAGCGGATAGAAATATTTTCTCGCTCCAATCCCCGCTTGCGCCAATGCGTCAAAGACTTCGTTCCGGCTCGTGCCGAAGCGGTTTTCGTTGATCAGTATGGGGAAGTAAGCGTAATTCGGTGTAACGTCTTTCTGCACAGGATTCAATTGCAAGCCGTCCACATCGGAGAGATTTTCGCGATAGCGTTCCGCAACCGCTTTCCGTTTAGCAAGGGCATCGTCGATATGCCGCAGATTGCAGATTCCCATCGCCGCACAGAATTCGTTCATCTTCGCGTTCGCGCCGACGCCGTCCACGCATTCCGGTCCGCGGATGCCGAAGTTTTTCAGTCGATACAGCTCGGCGCCGAGCTCCGGGTCCCGGAAGCAGGCCGCGCCGCCTTCAATCGTATGGAACACTTTCGTCGCGTGGAAGCTGAAACAGGAAACGTCGCCAAAAGCCGCGATGTTTTTATTTTTGTATCGTACTCCAAACGCGTGCGCCGCGTCGTAAATGACCTTCAACCCATATTTTTTCGCGATACGGTCGATTTCCTCGACATTACATACATTCCCGTAGACATGAACCGGCATGATGGCCGTGGTCCGATCGGTTATCAGCCGTTCCAGCTTCGTGACGTCAATCGTGAAGTCCGTCGGGTCAATATCGCAAAACACCGGCGTTAACCCGTTCCGCACAATGGCATGGGTGGTCGAAGCAAAGGTGAACGGAGTCGTGATAACTTCCCCTTGCAGGTTCATGGCCTGCAAGGAAAGCTCCAGCGCCATGTGCCCGTTCGTGAACAACTCAACGCCATCGACATCGAAATATTTCCTTAGTGACGCCTGTAATTCCCGATGTTTTTCCCCCATATTGGTCAGCCACCGAGAATTCCAAATGTCTCGGACTTCTTTCATGTATTCGTCAAACGCCGGCATAGAAGGACGCGTAACGAGAATTTTTTCCTGTTTCATAGGTTATTCCCCACATGCAACGGCTTTTTCCCTTGCCGCGATATGAACTTCATCGGAGTCCAATTCCTCACAAAAATCAAAGGTGTATCCGTTTACTACCGCTGAGGTCATGCCCACCATGACCTTCTCCAAAACCCGCAAATCATTCGCGTCATCCGGCGAAAGCTCCGGCTTCTCCTCCTGATATGCGGAAATGTTTTTGGACGCCGTTTTCACCCAGTTGAAAATCGCCGTCCGCAGGTCCCATTCCGTTTCAAGAAAAACCTTTCTCTCCCATGCATAGCGGATTTCAATCGCCCAGTTGACCATGACTCGGAAAATCGTGCCAAAGCCTTTCTGCTCCTGCCCCGAATGCTGGCGAAATTGGCTCAAAGGCTTTCGAATATAGATTACATCCCCCTGTTCCATCAAATTCAACCATGTCGGCACATCCGACAGTAGATATCGCCCCTCGGTTCCCGTCCAGCCCAGTTTCCCGTTTTTCATCAATTTTTTGGGAATCAATGCCGTTGTCGGCTCTCCGACGAAGTTCCCGATTAGAGTAAGCGTTTGGTTGCCGAGGAATTTACCTGGGAAGCGTTTTGTTTGATCCGCAATAGGCGCAGTGGACTCCTTGTCGGGCAACAGATTTCCATCTGCATCAATCAACTGGCGATAAGACGTGACCAACGAAACGCCAGGATTGAACATATAACAGGAAATCATTTCTGCTATTTTTTCAGGCATGAATACATCGTCATCCATCAACCAGTTTACATATTCCGCACGAGGATTGTTGTAATTGATCGCCGTTCCCCAATTTTGAGCTGCCGTATAGTCCGCGTGATGCTCATATTGAATCCACGGATATTTTTCCAAATACGACCGCATCAATTCTTCCGTGCGGTCGTCGGGGCTGTTATCCGTAATGAAAATATCAAGATTCCTGTATGTCTGCGCCAATACGCTGTCCAAGGCAATCTTGAAATATTCCGGTCGGCACCATGTAGGAATTACTACAGACACCAGCGGGAAAAGATCCTTGGAGTATTCATTGAGAAAATGCTCGTTAGCGGACAGAGACGCGTTCACATCACTCCTGGCATAAGCGAGCCATGTGCCCTCCTGCTTGACCACACAGGCCTTATAACCCTGCCGTTTAA
>CAMVIO010000026.1 GCA_947167555.1 uncultured Selenomonadales bacterium | reverse complement strand
TTCGGCTCGGGCTTCTTCCATGCCGCTTTGCGCTTTGCCATTTCGTCGTCGCTGATCTTGAGTTCCAGCTTGCGGTTCGGGATGTCGATGGAAATGACGTCGCCGTCCTGGATCAGCGCAATCGGGCCGCCCTCCATCGCCTCCGGCGAGATATGGCCGATGCAGGCGCCCTGGCTGGCGCCGCTGAAGCGTCCGTCGGTAATCAGGCCGACCTTGAGGCCCGCGCCGGTGATGGCCGCTGTCGGGTTCAGCATTTCCTGCATGCCGGGGCCTCCCTTCGGCCCTTCGTAGCGGATGACCACCACGTCGCCGTCGTGGATCTCGCCTCCCATGATCGCGTCGATGGCCGCCGTCTCGGAGTCGTAGCATTTTGCCTTGCCTTCATAGACGAGCATATCTTCGCTGACCGCCGAGGCTTTGACGACGGCATAGTCCGGGCAGATATTTCCCTTCAGGATGGCAATGCCGCCCTCCTTGCGGTATGGATCGTCCACGCTGCGGATCACGTCGGGGCGCAGGATCTTCGCGTCCTTGATGCGGTCGCCGAGCTTGCCCGTGACGGTCAGCGCGTCGAGGTGCAGCAGATTTTTCTTCGACAGCTCATGCATGACGGCGGAAATGCCGCCCGCCTCGTCCAGGTCCTGCATATGGTGCTTGCCGCCCGGGCTGAGCTTCGTGATATACGGCGTGCGGCGGCTGATCTCGTCGAAGAGCGGCGCGGGAATCTCGATGCCCGCCTCATGGGCGATGGCCGTCAAATGCAGCACCGTATTCGACGAGCCGCCGATGCCCATGTCCGTCGTGATCGCATTCTCGAACGCCTCGCGGGTCATGATGTCCCTCGGACAGATATTCTTTTTCACCAAATCCATGACCACCGCGCCCGCGCGTTTCGCCAGCAGACGGCGCGCGCCGGTGTGGGCGGCGGGAATCGTGCCGTTGCCCGGCAGCCCCATGCCGAGAGCTTCGGTCAGGGAGTTCATCGTGTTCGCGGTGAAAAGTCCCGCGCAGGAGCCGCAGCTCGGGCAGGCGTGGGCCTCAAGGTCCGCCATTTCCTCGGCGCTGATCTTGCCCGCCGCGAATTTGCCCGCCGCCTCGAAGCACTGGCTGACGCTGACGTCCTGCCCGTGGAAGCGGCCGGCGAGCATCGCGCCGCCGCTGACGACCACCGACGGGATATTGAGCCGCGCCGCCGCCATCAGCATGCCGGGCACGACCTTGTCGCAGTTCGGGATCAGGACGAGGCCGTCGAAGCCGCTGGCCGTCGCCACCGCCTCGATGGAGTCGGCGATCAGCTCGCGGCTCGCCAGCGAGAATTTCATGCCCGTATGTCCCATGGCGATGCCGTCGCAGACGCCGATGGCCGGGAACTCCATCGGCGTGCCGCCCGCCGCAGCAACGCCGAGCTTCGCCGCCTCGGTAATCTCCCGAAGGTGCATGTGTCCCGGAATGACTTCATTGAACGAATTGCAAATGCCGATCAACGGCTTTTCGAGTTCCTCCGGCCCGAAGCCGAGGGCGTAGAACAATGACCGGTGCGCGCAGCGCGTCGGCCCTTTCTTTACGACGTCACTTTTCATTTTCATTCTCCCCTTGTTCGTCTAATCTTATCCATCCTTATGGGATGAATGCCTTTTTATCATATCACAAAAAATGGGAAAAAACATCCGCTTTTCATTTCCTTGTTACGATAGTACACATATCTTTCCCGGAAAATATTATATTCCGACAGAGGATATGGATTGACAATTTGCCGGGTTGGAGTCCATAATCATACTAGAGACTTTTGGGGAGGAATTTGCATGAGAAACAAGACTTCGTTTCTGATCGCGGCTGCCTTTGCTTTCGGCGTCGCATATCCGTCCGCCGTTTCGGCGAATCCTTTCGAGGACGTCCCGCGCGACCACTGGGCCTACGATGCGGTTGCCCAACTGGCTGCCGACGGCGTCATCGAGGGCTACGGGGACGGCACTTATCGCGGGGAGCAGGAAATCACCCGATATGAAATGGCGCAGATGGTTGCCCGGGCGATGGCGAAGGGCGGCGGCGACAAGGCTTTGATCGACAAGCTGGCCGCGGAGTTCGCCGACGAGCTGAACAGTCTCGGCGTGCGGGTGTCCGCTTTGGAAAAGAAGGTCGACAATGTGAAATGGGGCGGTAGGGTACGCTACCGCTTCAAGTCCGCCAACTCCGACGATTGGGACAAGGGCCTTCGATCGCAATATGTGACGCTGCGCTTCGAGCCGGAAATGAAAGTCAATGAAAACTGGACCGCCAAAGCGCGGATGGAATACAACACCGACATGAATACGGCCAAGAACTCCGCAGGGGGACCGGCTTCCGCCACGATGGACGCCGACCCTGAGTTCTTCCTGGATCGCGCATGGGTGCAGGGAAAATACGGCCATACGGCCATAAATCTCGGGAAAATTCCATTCTATACGGCAGTGGACAATGGCATGATTGCCGACGACAGCCTGTCTGGCGGACAGATCGTTTTCGGCAAGGATGTGAAAGTCAGCCTCACCGGCGGCAGGACCAACCGCTATCCGAACGGCATGGCGAGATTCCCGAGGATCGCCTGGGCGACGGGGGAAGAGCCGGCAAACTACACCGCCAGTTACTACGGTGTGGAAATCTATAACGACCGCGCCTCGAAATGGACATGGGGCGTGGGCTGGCACCGTTTCAAGAACGAGGAGGTCATGCAGTTCCTCTACAACAAGGACGCCGCCAACATCTGGAGCATGGGCGTGGGCTACAAATTCAGCAGGAATCTCTCCGCGAATTTCGCCATCGACTGGAATACGGCGCCGGATCGCGTGAACAGCGGTACAGGGAACCTCGCTAAAAAAGGACAGCGGCGGGCATGGACCTTCCAAATCAATTACAAAGGTGTTGATCCCTTGAAGCCCGGTTCCTATGGCATTTGGTTCCGGCTCCGCATGCTGGGCCGCTTTGCCGCCTGGGCGCCCACTGATACGGCGCTGGGGCTCGGCCAGAAAGGGCGCGAGATCGGCGTTGACTATGCCTTCACGAAGAACGTGGTCGGGTCATTGATGTACTTTGACGGCAAGACGATGGGTATCGCGCAGGGCGATAGGGATGTGGACGCTTCCACCTTCTTCGGCGAGCTGAATTTCCTTTTCTGATATTGAACACAATAAGAAGACAAGAAAAAGGGCTATGCAGAAAGGTTTTTCCTTTCATGCATAGCCCTTTTGCAAACCAGATATTTAGTTGAACGCGCCGAAGGGCGTCATGTAACGGGCGAAGGTTCGCCCGCAGGAGCACGGCTGATCCATCCGCATGACCGTCTGACCGGTCCGGTAGCGAATCAGCGGAAGCGCTTCCGCTGACAGCGACGTCAGCACGAGCTCGCCCATGCAATTCGAATCGTTGACGACGACGTCCTGTCCGAAAGCCGCCACCTCGGCATAGAAATAATCCTCCTGCAAATGGTGGCCTGCGTGCTCCGGGCATTGATAGAACATGCCGCTGGTGCCGAAGGACGAGGACGCGAAGAAATTGTACACCTGCGTTCCCGTGCGGTTCCTCATATGCATCTTTAGCGGGTTCTGAAGGTTCTCATTGAAGCAGAGAATCGTCGCGAGATTGAATTCCTTCATCTCGCGTCCCATAGCTTGCGCCTGGATAATCAGGCGCAGCACGCGACGGGCCGAGCCGACGATAATGCCGAGATATGTGGCGTCGAGCAGCTTGATCGCGCGCTCGTATTCCGTGCCGAGGGGAACGACAGTGGTGCCGAGCACCTCCAGCGCGTATTGCGTATCCATCAGTCCGCTGTCCGCGAGATCGCCGAGGATGCCGACTACAGAAGCGCGATTGATGTCCGCCGCAGCCAATGCACGCGTCATCATTTCCACGTTGCAGGAGATGTCACGCGCCGTGTACATGCGGATCAGATGCTTTGGATGTTCCCAAAGGCTGACGCGGGAAATTGCGCTAAAGGGAAGCGTGAGGAACTCGTGGACCGAATGCTCGTCAAGTTCCCGTTCCGTCGTGAACGGCAGTTTTGTGATGTCGTCCAATGTTCGGATATCTTCGGGCTTTACGCCCGCAGCACTAAATTTTCGGCGATAGATGCCGCTTTTCTCGTATGCCCAAGCCACCGTTTTTTTCAGGCGCTGGAGCTGAAGCGCGCGGAGTTCGTCCTGCGCCATCTGCTCCAGCTGCGGGTTCGCAAACATCCAATCACCGCCTTTTAGGACTCGTTTTCTTCGTTATTATAACGGGTGCTGATAGAAGAAGGGTTTATAGTTGACATAGCCCATGTTGCGAGAATTGAGGATTGCCTCGGTTGCGCCGACGAACAGGATTCCGCCCGGCTTCAGCGCCGCGAAGAAGTTCCTGTAAAGCGTGTCCTTCGCTTCCTCGGTGAAATAAATGACGACGTTGCGGCAGAGGATCAGGTCGAAGCCCTTCTCGAACGGGTCTTTCAACAGGTTGTGCCGTTTGAACTCGACGCACTGCTTGATTTCATCATTGATCGCGTACCTTCCGTCGGCGGTCTTGGTGAAATATTTTTCCTTGCGTTTCGGGTCGAGAGCCTTGAGCTCGTTCTCGGCGTAAATGCCCGCTTTCGCCTTCGCGATGATCTCGACGTCGAGGTCGGTGGCGAGCAGGCGGTGCTTCTTGTTGGGAGTCAGTTCCTTCAGGATCATCGTCAGCGAATAGACCTCCGCGCCGATGGAGCAGCCCGCGCTCCAAACATTGAGGGTCGGCGACCGCTTCAAAAGTTCGGGCATGACTTCTTTCTCGAGCTGGCTGAATTTGTCCGGCGTGCGGTAGAACTCGGAGACGTTGATTGTCAGGTATTCGATGAATGCCGCGAATTCGTCCTTGTCCCTTGCCACTTGATCAAAATAAGCCACGAAGGAATCGAGGTTGGCTCGCGTTACCAGATTGCCGATCCTGCGTTTCATCTGCGCTTCCTTGTAAAGATCAAGATCAATCTCTGTCTTTGCCTTCAGTTTCTTCTTAAAGGCCTCCCAATCTCTTTCGTCCATCATAGGGAATCTCTCCTTTTGGCCATGAATGTGGAATATCTATCTAACTATAGTATCTTCTACCTAAAACAGAAAAATCCTCTTTTTTGTAGGGAAATATTTTTTGTCATTTTACAAAGTGGCTGAAACTTCCAATCGTAATGGAAGGAAAGGATTCGTGCAGCGTCCGGAGGAACGGTTTTGTGCCGATGGGTTTTGCTTGGGACGATGGTACCGTACTGAGAAAAACGTCCGGGTCCAGGTTCAGATTTCGCATCTGGATCATTTGCACGGGCAGTTCGCGGAAGAATTCCTTCCAGGCGGCCAGTTCTTCCGGGCGGTCGTTGAAACCGGGGAAATACAAAAGATTCAGCGAGACGTAGACTCCGCGATCCAGCGCGTAACGGATCGACGCTTTGACGTTTTCCAGCGGGTAACCCGCCCGATAATAGGCTTGATAGCTTTCCTCCTTCGCGCTGATGATGCTGACGCGCATCGTGTCGAGACCGGCGTCCACGATTTTTTTTATGCCCTCGGTGAATCCGGCGTTCGTGTTGATATTGATCTGCCCGCGATTCGTCCTGGCGCGGACGGCGCGAATGCTTTCCGCGATGACGTCCGCCGCCAGAGACGGCTCGCCCTCGCAGCCCTGCCCGAAGCTGACGATCGCGTCGGGAGCTTCCGACAGATGATAGACGGAAAGCTCCGTCACTTCTTCCACTGTTGGGCGGAACGTGATGCGGCTTTGGGGCGACGGGCAGCATTCGGCGGGCTGGAGCGAGATGCAGCCGAGACAGTTCGCGTTGCAGACGGGGGAAACGGGGATGCCCGCTTCCCATCGATGGTAAAAAAGATTCTGCGCGGTGCAGCAGTGCCATTCCAGCGAGCAGTTCGCGAGGTGGGCGACGAGCCGGTTGTCCGGGAATCGTTTCTTCAGGTTGCGGACGAGCCGTTTCAAAGCGCGGGTGTTGTACTTCATCGGGTCCCATTTGTCGTTTCTGTCGGTATAGAGCGCCGCCGCGTAAAGACTTCCCTTGCGGAGCGCCACCGCCGTATAGCCGAAAAGCGGAAGCGTCGACGCGTTCTTGTCTTTTTTGAATGCGGGCAGCAGCAGACGTGTGTAGCCTGCGGGCAGGATTGCCGACACCGCGCGACCGGGCAGTGTCACCAGATTCCCTTTCTTGTCATAGCCGACGGCGCTCCGTTCCGGCAGGAACATCAGATCGGCGGAGTCCGGCAGCGGGATCAGCATATCCTCGGTCAGCTGCACCGTTTCGCCGCCTAGCCGGGCCGCGGCCGCCATGCCCGCCGTGAAGAAAATCTCCCCGTTTTCGTCCGCGTAAAGCGCTGTGATCTTAGCCATCGGAGTTCATCGACCTTTCCGTCTGCTCGGTGTTGTCAGGCTGTTCCTGTTGTTCTTCGGCGGGTTTCGGTTCCCTGGGCTTCTTCACCTTTTTCGGGTTGTATTTGTTCATCGCGAGGTCGATTCCCTCGGTCAGGATGCACTCGACGGCGGGCAAAAGATACTCGATGGCCTCGCGGATCTTCTGCGCGTCTTCGCCGGAAAACGGCGAAAGCACATGACGGATTACCTGCTCGCGCCCGTGGACGGGATGGCCGACGCCGATGCGCACGCGGGGAAAGTTCTCGTCCTGCACATGATAGAGGATCGACTTCATGCCGTTGTGCCCGCCTGCGCTGCCTTTTTTCCGCAGGCGGATGGTGCCGACAGGCAGATCCATATCGTCATGGGCGACGATCAGGTCCTCCGGGGCAAGTTTGTACCAGGAAAGCAGCGGCCCGACGGCGCGTCCGCTTTCATTCATATAAGTCAGCGGCTTTACCAGCAGGATCTTTTCCGCGCCGAGCCGCGCCTCTGACACGAGCGCGTCCTGCTTCGTGCGCCAGCCCGAAGCGTTCCATCGCGCCGCCAACGCGTCCGCCAGCATGAAGCCGACATTGTGACGCGTAGCCGCATATTCCGCCCCCGGATTCCCGAGCCCGGCAAACATCTTCATACGTTCAACCTCCTGTTTCTTTCAATGATATTGTATCATGAAGTTGAGAAGAGGATAAGGATTTTTGCGTAAAAATGTTTATGAAATGTTTAGTGTGAAAGAATAAAAAATCGGCAAAAATCAAAGGATTTTTGCCGACAGAAACAACAAATAAGCCCACATTGTGAGCCTGTTTGAATCTTATTCCCACCTTGAAAACCAAGGCGCACCTGCACATCAGGCATTAACGGGTGGGTGCATTAACACATGATGCCGGGATGCCTTTGATGTGATGCTTGTATTATAGCAGAGGCAAGGGGGATGTCGCAACCTCTTTCATCCCTATTTGTGCCGTCCGCGACAGCGGCGGAATGGGTGTTTCACCTGTAACATTCGCGGCGGTTCCTTTATTGTAAACAGGGCAGATTTATGGTAAAATATTTTTAGAAAATTCACGTTTGCGATGGAGTGACGTCGGGCTTTTTGGGCGGACGCTCCGCAAAATACAGGGAAGAAGGTGCGGCGATGTATTTGCGCTCGATTGTCACCTGTGACGCGAGGTTATGGCTGGTAGGGCTGCCGAAGGAAATGACGGAGGCACTCATGGCGATGGCGCCGGCACAGGGACTGTCGCTGGAATTTTCCGTCTATGAGGATTTGCCGGAGACGGCGGAGCATACGCCGTCCTGCGTGATTTTTTCGCTTGCGCCGGGGCGCGCGGACAAGGCGCGGGCGCTTGGCGACGAGGATACGCTCTTGGTGGGCTGGCGCGACAAAAAACGGGAGGGCGGCACGGAGGATTTTTCCAAGCTCGACGATTTTTGGGACGCGCCGGGAGAAGATTCGCTTCCTTACTATTATAGTTGGTTGCAGGAGCGCATCTGGCGGCGTTACCATGCGTGGCTGATCCGCAACTGGTGGCAGACGACCATCAATATGGTGCCCGATCTCGCGTGGTACAAAAATCTCGGCGGCTTGCATCTGGAAGTCAATAGCGCGTTGGCGCGCACCGTCGGGAAAACGGTGGAGGCTTGCCGCGGCCAGCGCCACGGCGTCATTTGGGGCTTGAAGCCGGAGGAGTACGAGGAGGGCGAGCGCGTCTGCCTCGAATCCGACATGAAGGTGGTCAACACCGGCAAGCTGATGGTGGGCGCGGAGCAGGTGATGGACAACGGCGAGATGCGCGATCTCAAGACCTACAAGACGCCGGTGTTCGACAAGGAAGGAAACATCATCGGCACGGCGGGCGTCGCGCAGGATGTCACGCTTTTGAACCGTTACCACAAGAAGATTCTCGACATGGCGCACAAGGACGACCTGACCGGCCTTTCCAACCGACGCTTTTTCTACGAGTACGTTTCCGAATACCGCAAGAACCAAGCGGTCTGCATCTTTTCCATCGACCTCGACCACTTCAAGACGGTCAATGACACTTACGGGCACAAAGTGGGGGACGAAGCGCTGAAGGCGGTCAGCGAGGTGCTGAAAATTTCGTTCCCGACGGGCGTCGTCTGCCGCTTCGGCGGCGACGAGTTCCTCGTGATGCTCTTGGGCAGTCTGTCCAATGACGAGGCGAAAAATATGGCGGAGCTTTTTCTCGAACGGCTTCGCGCACGCTTCCGCGAGCAGGAGCAATTCCACAAGTTATCGGGCAGCGTCGGCATCGCTATCTCCCACGATATCCAATACCCGATCGACGAACTGATCAAAGAGAGCGACGCGGCGCTCTACGCGGCGAAGGAGGCCGGGCGCGACTGCGTCCAAACGGCTTGGGAGATGGGCACAATACAATGACGAAACAACGCGAAACAGGCGGGGCAAACAGCTTCGCCTGTTTTTTTCGATACGAAAAAATGTTTAGTGTGAAAGAATAAAAAATCGGCAAAAATCAAAGGATTTTTGCCGACAGAAACAACAAATAAGCCCACATTGTGAGCCTGTTTGAATCTTATTCCCACCTTGAAAACCAAGGCGCACCTGCACATCAGGCATTAACGGGTGGGTGCATTAACACATGATGCCGGGATGCCTTTGATGAGAGGCAAGGGGGATGTCGCAACCTCTTTCATCCCTATTTGTGCCGCCCGCGACAGCGGCGGAATGGGTGTTTCACGTGAAACATTCGAACATAACCTGAAAATTTTTGCACAATTTATACAACCCTTGAAATCACAAGCAGTTCAGGCTTTTGTTTCTGTAAAAATTAGCAGCAAGAGAAAAATGATTTTCGAAAAAATGTTTCACGTGAAACAATGGAACATAACCTGAAAAAATAATGAAAAACTCCCGCATGCCGTTGCAGCGTGCGGAAGTTTTGCTTTTCGTAACTTATTCCTTTTCGTATCTTATTCAATCAGCGCTTCTTTGCAGAAGTCCATGAATGCGGAAGCGGCTTTTGACAGGTAGCGGCCTTTTTTCCATGCGAGCCCGATGTCGAAGCGTTTCGATGGCTCGAAGGGCAGGACGCGGAAATTTTGCGCGTTCTGCGTCACGCAGTCCAAGAGACAAGCGAGCCCGATGCCGCTTTCGACGAGGTGCTTGATGATCTCGATCTGGTTCGATTCCAGCACGACGTTCGGCGAAATGTTTTCGGTGGCAAATCGGTCGGAGAGCATACGGCGAATGAAGGAGCCGTGCTTCATGACGATCAGGTTCTGCCCGTCGAAGTCCGAAAGGCGCAGCGAGGAACGCGTGGCCAACGGCGAATCCTTCGGCACGCAGGTGACGAGCTCGGAACTGCACATCGGGAAGGTGTTCAGCGCGGCGGGGATGTCCGACAGGATGATGATGCCGAAGTCCAGCTCCCCGGCTTCGAGGTTCTCACGGATGGCCATCGAGCCTTCCTCGTACAGGCAGATGGAAAGACGGGGATAGGTTTTTTGGAAGTCCGAGCAGATGCGCGGGAACAGGTACGCGCCGATCATCGGCGGGATGCCGATGCGGATGTTGCCCTTTTCGAGGTTCTTGTAATCGTCCAGCTCGCGCATGGCATCGTGCAGGATGTCCAGAGCGTCCTCGACGCGGCGAAGGAAGATTTCTCCTTCAGCGGTCAGCAGGAACTGTTTTTGACTGCGGTCAAAGAGCCGCAGGTCGAGACTGGCTTCCAGTTTTTGAATCGCGACGGTGATGTTCGGTTGGGAGACTTTGAGCTCGGCGGCGGCACGGGTCAGGTTCCGCATTTTTGCAGCCATGCGGAAATACTCGAGTTGCCGGAGTTCCATGGGAATCTTGTTCATTTTTGCTCACACACTTTCTTAAAAACTTGCTTTATATACTTCTCTATCATCCTTCAATAGGAAGCATTTATCTATGTGCCGATAATTATAACATATAACCAAAGGAGAATCCATAATAATTTTTATGTATCGGCGATTTTTTTGTTTCCGTGAAAATAAGTCAATTAACCCTAGCAAAATAGGTGTAGTTGTGCTACACTATAGACTGTGAAGAAATGATTATTTTGAAAACGGCAGGGCGCAAGGAGTCGCGCCCCTTGATTTCCGCGCTTTTCAGGCGAAAAGGAGAGGACTTGTTTTGGAAACATCAACAATTGTCGGTCTTATCATGGGCTTGATTTCGATCTTTGTCGGTATGGTCATCAAGGGCGCGCCTTTGTCGGCGCTGAACAACCCGGCGGCGTTCCTGATCATCATCTGCGGCACGATTTCCTGCCTCTTCACGGGTTTCCCGATGGAGAACATGAAAAACATCCCGAACCTTTTCAAGAAGGTCATCAATCGCCCGCAGCTCAAAGAGCCGGGCGAGCTTCTGAAGACCTTCGTCGAGCTTTCGCAGATTGCGCGCCGCGAAGGTATTCTGGCACTGGAAAGCAAGGTGCAGGAAATCGAGGACCCGTTCTTCCGTTCCGGTCTCGGCATGGTTATCGACGGTATGGATCCTGAGTTCGTCTCGGACGTCATGGACGCGGAGTTGACGGTCATGCAGGCGCGTCACGCCGAAGGCCGTTCGGTGTTCAAGCAGGCAGGTACCTACGCGCCGACGTTGGGCGTTCTGGGCGCCGTGGTCGGTCTGATCGCGGCTCTTGGTAATATGAACGATATCGACAAGCTCGGTCACGCGATCGCGGCGGCGTTCGTCGCGACGATTCTCGGTATTTACACAGGATATGTGCTTTGGCTTCCGTTCGAAAACAAGCTGAAGGTGTTCTCGGAAATGGAGATCAGCCAGAAGCGTATGATTATTGAAGGAATCCTTTCTTTGCAGGCGGGCGATTCGCCGACGGCGATCGAGGCGAAGCTGATGGTATTCATCCCGCAGTCCGCGCGCGAAGGCTTGAAGACGGAGGGATAATCGATGGCGAAGAAGAAGAAACACGGCCCGCCTCACGAAGAAGAAGCGGGCGAGGCTTGGCTGCTTCCGTATTCCGACTTGATGACGCTGCTCTTGGCGCTGTTCCTTTGCCTGTTCTGTATGTCGAAGGTTGACGGCGGCAAGGCGCAGGCGATGGGCGCGGCCTTCGGTAAAGCGTTCGGCATTGGCATGGGCGGCGGCGGGCTTCTGCCGGGACTCGGCCTTATGACCTATCCGCAGGCCGGCAGCGGCGGCGATGGTGACGGAACCGGTGACGGCACCGACGACGGCAACCGTGCGTACCTAGCGGAAAACGAGACGCTGGAGCACTTGAAGGAAACGATGGATTCCTACATCATGCAGAACCATCTGAAGGAAGAGCTGAAGACGACGCTGACCGAGGAAGGGCTGATGATTCGGATCAAGGAGACGGCGCTTTTCCCGTCCGGCTCGGCGGATCTGGTGAACGAGTCGCAGCTTGTCGTGCCGGTGGTGGCAGGCCTTCTCGCGGCCATTCCGGAGCGCGTGATTATCACCGGGCATACGGACAATGTGCCGATCGCGACGGCGCAGTTCCCGTCCAACTGGGAGCTTTCGTCGGCGCGCGCGATGACGTTCATGAAGGCGTTGTTCGCGGCGAACGCGACGCTGAATCCGGCGCGCTTCAGCGCAATCGGGTACGGCGAATATCGCCCGGTGGCGACGAATGACACGGAGGAAGGAAGGCGCCGGAACCGCCGCGTCGAAATCATGATTGCTCGTTCGTTCAAGATGGCGGACGGGACGCTTGTCGCAAAACAATAAATAATAATACGGGCTGTCGTATAGTGCGGCAGCCTTTTTTGCAACGGGAGGAAAAAGCATGAAAATAGCCTTGACCGAGGAAATGAGGCGCATCGATAAGATGGCGGCGGAAATGTTCGGCATTGATGCATTGCTGTTGATGGAGAACGCGGGGCGCGCGGCGGCGGACGCGCTGACGGGCCTGCTGGGAGAAGTGCAGGGACGGACGGTCTGCGTTCTGGCGGGCAGCGGCAACAACGGCGGCGACGCCTACGCGGCGGCTCGGCATCTTTTCAGCCGGGGCGCGAAGCTCGCGATTTACACTGTGGGAAACGCGGAGCATTCGTCGGACGCGACGCGGAAGAATCTCGCGATATGCAAGAAGCTCGGTATTCTCGTCCGTCCGCTGACGGAGGAGCGTGAATGGGAGAAGCTCCGGATTTATCTGCGGCTTTCGGACGGCGTATTGGACGGTATTCTCGGCACGGGCGTCAAGGGGCCGCTGCGGGAGACGGAGGAGCGGCTGATCCGCATGGTGAACGAGGAGGCTCGCCATGTGGTCGCTATCGATATTCCCAGCGGCGCGGACGCGAACACGGGAACGGCTCACGGCGCGGCAATCATCGCGGAGACGACGGCGACGTTTGGTTTGCCTAAAGCGGGACTCTTTTTCTGCCCGGGCGCGGCGTGCGCGGGCAAGATCGTCGTCGATCCGATCAGCCTGCCGCAGGCGCTTTTGGACGACAAGAGCATCATGCAGGAATACATGGACGACACATCCGTGCGGAGTCTCTTGCCGTCACGTGCGGCGGATGTGCATAAGGGCGTCTGCGGGCGCGTACTGGTCGTGGCCGGTTCTCGTGGCATGACCGGGGCGGCGGCGATGGCATCGACGGCGGTGCTGCGCGCAGGTGCGGGCATCGCGACTGTGGCTGCGGCGGACGGCGTCGCGGATATTCTGGCGTCGAAAACGACGGAGGTCATGACGAGTCCGTTGCCGGAGCTGCGTCCCGGCGTGCTGGGAACATCGGCGGTGGACGCGCTTCATGTGCTGCTGCCGAAGTACGACGTGGTGCTTATGGGACCGGGCCTTGGGCGCGACTCGGAGACCTGCGCGATGGTGCGGCAGTTCGCAGCGCGCGTGCAGTTGCCGCTGGTGCTCGACGCCGACGCGCTTTACGCATTCCAAGGCCATACGGAGGAACTGGGGAAGCTTGGGGCGCCGCTTCTGATGACGCCGCATCTCGGCGAGCTGGCGGAGCTTTTGGATATCAAGGTCCCGCAGCTTAGGGAGAATCTTGTGGCATACGCCCGCAAGGCTGCTGCTGAATGGCAGGCAATCCTCGTCGTAAAGAGTGAATGCACGATTGTGGCGTTTCCCGACGGGCGCGTCTGCTTCACATCGAAGGGCAATCCGTCGATGGCGACGGCAGGTGCGGGCGACGTGCTGGCGGGCGCAATCGCCGGTCTTGTCCACGAGGCGGGCGCGGAGTCGGCGGCGATTCTCGGCGTTTATCTGCACGGCCTGGCCGGGGATATGGCGGCGGAGGAAAAGGCGGAGGGGCTCATCGCGGGCGATATCCTCGAAAAGCTTCCGGCGGCCCGGCTGCGCCTGAAAACGGGGGAATAAGTTTTTCCTGAAATACAATTAAATATTCAAAAGGAGATGATCTGATGAAGGAGTACACTTATCATTACGGGCGGGGGACGAAGAAGTTTTCCCTCGACGAGAGCCGCGTGCTGAAGGAAATCGTCATGCCGAAGCAGCCGCTGCTTGAAGACGTCAAGAGCGCGGTGCTTGACGCCATCGAGCATCCGATTGGTACGCCGCCGCTTTCCAAGATCGTGAAGCCCGGCGATACGGTCACGTTTATCTGCAACGATCCGACGCGCGTGGCGAACAGCTTCGATTTCATGCCGGTGCTGGTCAACGAGATGAACCGCCTCGGCGTGCCCGACGAGAATATGCAGATTGTCTTCTCCCTCGGCACTCATCGCCTGATGACCGAGGAGGAGATGAAGGAAGGCGTCGGCGAGGAAGTCGCGTCGCGGATCAAGATGTACAACAGCGACTGCAACATCCCGTCGGATTTCGAGTATTTCGGCACCACGAGCTTCTTCACGCCGGTGCTGATCAACAAGCGCATCTGCCACAGCGACCATGTGATCCTGACCGGCACCATCGTCCATCATTATTTCAGCGGTTACGGCGGCGGCAGAAAAGCGGTGCTGCCCGGCTGCGCGGCGATGGAAACGGTGCGCCACAACCACAGCTTCATGATGGACCCAAGGGCCGGCCTTGGCAAGGCTGCGGGCAATCCCGTCTATGACGACCAGCTCGAGGGGGTCGCGCTCTGGGCGAAGGGGCGCAGCGTCTTCCTGTTCAACGCGGTGCTCGACGCCGAGCATCGTTTCCTGAAAATGTTCGCGG
>CAMVIO010000025.1 GCA_947167555.1 uncultured Selenomonadales bacterium | reverse complement strand
CGCCCTCGCGATTTACATCGTAAGCAAAACGGACGCGCCGCCCTCGGAGGAAATCACCGCCGTGTTTGACGAAGTGGAAAAAAGCGGAATATAAGCGCAAAATGCCCCTGCGCTTTCAACCGAAGCGCAGGGGCATTTCTGTATCCTTGTTTGCTCTATTATCCTCTCGCCCCCACCGCCGAAGGGCCG
Organism: uncultured Selenomonadales bacterium; assembly: GCA_947167555.1. Classification (GTDB taxonomy): domain Bacteria; phylum Bacillota; class Negativicutes; order Selenomonadales; family Selenomonadaceae; genus RUG12372. Next base: position 14,860 of record CAMVIO010000025.1, on the reverse strand, counting down.
CCGCCTGCCTCGTCCTTCGGCTTGCCCCTTGCGATCAGGTACAGCGGGCGTCCTTTCGTTTCCTCGAAGATGCGTCCGATGTATTCGCCCATGATGCCCAATATGATGAGCTGGAAGCCGCCGAAGAACAGGATGCAGCCGAGGATCGTCGCCCAGCCGGGCACGGCGTCGTTCTCGATATACTTGACGAACAGCACGTGCAGGAACAGGCAGAAGCTGACGAAGCCGCAGAACACGCCGCCGTACAGCGCGAACCGGAGCGGCAGCGTCGAATAGGCGAGGATGCCGTCCAACGCGAAATGCAGCATCTTTCTCGGCGAGAATTTCGATACGCCGGCGAAACGCGGCGGCGCAACGAACTCGATTTTCTTCTGCCGGTAGCCCATAGCGCCGACCATGCCGCGGATGAAGCGCGCGTGCTCGCGGTAACGGCGGAAAGCCCGCACCACGACGCCGTCCATCAGCCGGAAGTCGGAGCCGCCGGGCTGGATCGGCACGGTGGAAATCATGTTCAGCAGCTTGTAATAGAGATTGGACGTCGCCTTCTTTATGAACGAGACGCCCTCCGTCGTCTTGCGAATGGTCTGCACGACCTCATAGCCGTTTTCCCACTCCGCCAGGAGCGTTGGAATCATTTCCGGCGGGTGCTGCATATCGCCGTCCATCATGATGACCGCGTCGCCGTCGGCATAGTCGAGGCCGCAGGTCAGCGCAAGCTGGTGGCCGGAGTTCCTCGCGAGGAAGATCGGCTGTACCCGCTCGTCCTCCCGCTCCAGCGCGTGCAATATCTCCCGGCTGGAATCCGTCGAGCCGTCGTCGACGAATATCAGCTCAAAGGTATAAGGCAACGGCTCCATGACCGCCACAATCGCCTCGTAAAAGTGCCGGATGTTCACTTCCTCGTTGTAAACCGGCACCACGATTGAAATCAGTTGCAAGAAATCCCCTTCTCCGTATGCGAAAATATATAACCTTGCCTATCATACCACATCCGCCGCTATGAGGCAAAATTTTCACAAAAAAACCGCCACGCGAATTTTTCACGCGGCGGCTTTGTTTTTTCAATCTTCCTGTTTTTTCTTGATGCCGAAAATGAGGTCGTCCAAGAGGCCGATGAGCTGGTTAATCTCCGGTTTCGCAATCTGGCCGTTCGCGCCGAGCTCGTCGCCTTTGCGGCGCATTTCTTCATTGATCAGGGAAGAGAAGAGCACGACGGGGATGTCATGCAGACGATCATTCTCGCGAATCAGCTTCAGCAAGCGATGGCCGTCCATCTGCGGCATTTCGATATCGGTGACGACGAGGCGGACGAGGCTCTCGATCGGCGCGTCTTTCTTCGCCAACGCTTCGAGGTAATCCCACGCCTCTTTGCCGTTGGAATACGGCTTCACATAGTTGTAGCCTGACTCATGCAGCGTCGTGGTCAACAGATCGCGCAACATCGGCGAGTCCTCGGCGACAACGATATGCTCCTTCGAGCGGCGTTCCTTCAGGTCGGCCTCGGCTTCCTCGAAGGTGGTCAGCTTCGCGTTGATTTCCGGATTGACCTCGGCGATGATCGTCTCAAAGTCGAGCAGCAATACGATCTTCTCGCCGAACTTCACGATGCCGACGACGCGGGACTGGTCGCCGACCTCCGGCGCCGGCTCCATGTCCTTCCACGATACGCGATGGATACGGGACACGTTGTCGACGAGGAAGCCGATATAGTAAGCGTTGATTTCTGTGACGATGATATTCTTCGCGCGTTCCGTCCCTCCGACGTTCAGGCAGCGCGGCAGATTGACGAGCGGCATGGAGCGCCCGCGCAACGTGAAAAGGCCGTCGATATACGGATGGGCCTGCGGCATTTCCGTGACCGGGAAATCCGCCGCCGTGATGACCTCGCGCACCTTCGCGACGTTGATTCCGTAGTTGACGTCGCCAATGCCGAACTCGACGATTTCAAATTCGTTCGTCCCTGTTTCCAGAAGGATGCCTTTTTTGTCCTCTGCCATGCAATCGCCCCCACAATCTCCCCGTCCCGAAACAGGGACAAAGGTTCTCTACGATTTCTATTCGCCATGCGCGAAAAATTTCCTGCTTTCCGTAAAAAAAGGTTTATCGCACAAGTCTCTTTGTATTATATCATAGCTGTCAGAAATTTTACAACGCTTTCTTCATTTCTTTTTCAATTCTTCGATATTTTCCCCTGTCAGCCATGTCCAGCCGTCCCGCTGCTCGATCTTTCCTTCCTTCAGCAGATGACCGAGGGCGCGCTTGAACGCGGCCTTGCTGACGCCGAACTTGTCGCGGATGATTTCCGGCGAGGTCGCGTCGCTGTATGGCATCCGCCCGTGACGCTCGCGCATCAGCGCGAGGATCGCGTCGCTGTCCGTCACCATCGCCTTTTCCTTGATCTCGCGAAGCGAGGCGTTGAGCCGCCCGTCCTCCCGCAGGAAGGTCACACGCGCCGTGACGGTCTCGCCGACCCGCGGACGCGTCTTCATTTCCTTATTGTCAATGAAAACGATGAACCGCTCCCGTGAAAACAGGAACGCGCCCTTGTCGGTATAGTTGTAGATTTCCCCTGTCACCGTGTCGCCGACCTTGACCCCCTCGGCGGGCTTCGATGCGCGGCGCATCTCGTCCTCGACCTCCATGGTCACGGCCAGGCGTCCCGACTTGTCGGTGTAGAGCTTCGCCCAGACGCGCTCGCCGATCCGGGGCCGCCCGCGCATCCCGGCGAAAGGCATGAAGATGCCCCGCTCCGCGCCGACGTCAAGGAACGCGCCGTCCTTGCTGACGTTGACGACTTTCATGCGCGCAATCTGGCCTTCCTTCATTTTCGGCACGCGCATGCTGGCGGTCAAACGGCGCTTCGGGTCGCGGTAAAGGAAGACCTCGACCTCGTCGCCGACGGCGACGGTCGACGTCTGCTGCTGCGTATGCAAAAGCACGTCGTCGCTGGTATTGCCCGTTTCCGCGTCGAGAAACGCGCCCATTTCACCGAGACGCACGACGCGCATGGTCGCCACCATGCCCTCATGGACACTCCGGCGTTTACGCGTGGGGATTTGCTGTTCTTCCCCGGATTCCGGCGTATGGTTTTGCCCTGTGGTCATGACTCAATCCTCAAAAGGCGTCAACTCCGCGTCGCCCCAGAGCTGCTCCAGCGCGTAATATTCACGGCTGCCGCGGGTGAAGACGTGCAGCACGCAGTCGCCATAATCCATCAGGATCCATTCGCCTTCACGGTAGCCTTCCTTATGACTGAAGGTCACACCCGCCTCCTCCAGCTGTTCCTCAACCGCGTCCGCGATAGCGCGGGTCTGAGTGGTCGTGTTCGCCGAGCAGACGACGAAATAATCGGTCGCGACCGTCAGCCCTTCCATTTTCATCAGGACGATGTCATGCGCTTTCTTGCTACTCGCCGCTTCGGCAATCGCCAAAGCCAGTTCCTTCGATGTTGCAAACAAATGCGTTCCTCCTCTTTGTCTGTCCTGCTTTATGTGTTCCCTTCCGACGCATTTTCCTCCGCCTTCGGGAAAAGCGTTTTCATCTTTGCCGCTGTCAGCTCCTTGTCGGGCATCCAGATGCTTTCGTCGCCCGCGTAAGGATACCCCGGCAGCATGACGGTCTCCGGGTCTTCCTTGGAAAGCCCCTGCAATACCTCCGCCAGATGCGCGCTGTCCCAAACCTCGACATTGGTATCGACCTGCTCCTGCAAAATCTTCATCAGCGCCGGCAAGTGGCCCAGCGTATTCACGTTCAAGATCCGTTCGTAAAGGGCTTTCATGAAGCGATGCTGCCGCTGGACGCGTCCGACGTCGCCCAGCTCACCGCTGCGGAACCGCAGATATTTTTGCGCGACTTCGCCGTTCATATGTTGGACGCCCTGCGGGATATGGATGGAAAGCCCGAGCTCCGGATCCTCGTAATCCATGCGCATTTCCACATAAGCGTCAATCCCGCCCAGCGCGTCGATGAAGCTGCCAAAGGATTTCGCGTCGAGAACGGCGTAATAGTGAACGGAAACACCCAACAGGTTCCGCACCGCGTCAATCATGCCCGAGACGCCGACCTCGGAATATTTTTCACCGAGCTTTTCCCACGTCTTGCCGTCCGCCGCCGTCACCACCGTACCGCGCGGAATCGAGATGACGCGCACTTTTCCGGACGCGTTGTCAAGGCTGACGAGCAGCATGGTGTCCGCGTGACCGCCGCCGAAATCGCCGCCCCTGTCCACGCCGAGCACCAGGATATTCATATACGCTTCGAACTTCTCGTCCATCGGCACGCGTTCCGCGTCCCGCCGTTCCCGATAATCCTCATATTTTGCGTAATATTTGCGGTAAACCGCCGCGCCCCTGCAAAGCTCCAGCCACGATCCCCAGCCGACGGCGGCGAGTACGCAAAGGAGCAGCGCGAGCTTGAAAAGGCCGAGAATCGCGCGAAGCAGACGTTTCCTGCGTTTCGCGCGGATATTGTTCCGCGTTTCGCTGTGCTTTTTCGTCATCGCGCCCCCTCTCCTATAACCTGTTCATTTAATCTTTCACAAGTCCTTACTCCGGCAGGCCAGCAAAAGCTCGTTCCTCGCCAGCACCGTATCCGGATGAATCAAATGGCCTTTTTCCAATACGAACGCGATGGAACGCGTCAGCCCCGCCAGCGTCATCTCGTCCAGCGAAGCGCTTCGCGCGAGGTCACGAAGCGCCTCGACGCCCGGATAGTCCCGCGTCGGCTCCATCATATCCGCGAAATAAATGATCTTGTCAAGAGCCGTCATCGCTGTTCCGCCCACCGTATGCCTCGCAATCGCCCGCAGGATTTCGGCGTCCTCCACGCCATAAACCTCACGGGCAACATAGGCTCCCAACGGCGCGTGCAAGAGCAGCGGCATCGCCCGCTCGACTTCGCCGTACCCGATGTCCCGCGCATCCGCCTCCGCCGTCATCGCTTCGTTCGGGAACTCCCGCGCGCAGTCGTGGAGAAGCCCCGCCAAGCGCGCCCGAGATTCGTCCACGCCGAATCGCCGCGCGAGAAACGCCGCCGTGTCCGCGACGCCCAGCGAATGCTCATACCGGCTTTTTTTCAGGCGGCGGGAAAGCTCCCGTTTCATTTCCTCGTAATCCATCAGCGATACAGACCTTTTTTGTAAATATACTGCTCCACCTCACGGGGAACGATGTACCGGATCGAAGCCCCGCGGGCGACGCGCTCGCGTATATCCGTCGACGAGATCTCCAGCTCCGGCGTATTGAGCAGATGAATCTGCCGCACGCCGAGGTCGCCCAAAAGCGCGCGGGTCTTCTCCACGTCGGGACGGCAGCCGGGACGCGACGCCGCAATGAACGGGCAGATGGAAAGCAGCTCCTCGATACGCTCCCATGTATGGATCTCTCGGACGATGTCGGTGCCCGCGATGAAGAAATACTCGGTGTCGCCGCCCGACGCGCGCAAAAGCGCGCGCACTGTGTCGACGCTGTAGGACGGCCCCTCCCGGCGCATCTCTATATCCGAAACCTCGAAGGTGGGATTCGAGCAGGTCGCCAGCACCGTCATCATGTAGCGATCCTCGGCGGGAGAAATTTTGCGCCCCAATTTATGCGGCGGCTGCGCGGCGGGAATGAACAGCACCTGTTCCAGCTCGTACTCGTCCCTCACCGCCTCGGCCAGCATCAGATGGCCGATATGGATCGGGTCGAAGGTGCCGCCCAGAAGGCCGACGCGATGTTTTTTCTCAGCCATAGAGCCCCCTCATTTCCCAAACACGAACATCGCCGCCCCCGTGGCCAGCGCCATCGTCGCCGCGACGATCAGCACCGCCCGCACCGCGTCCATCATATCATAGCGGTTTTTCGGGTCGCGCCACGCGTCCCGAAACGACGAAATATAATCCGACAAACTCATCCGCGGATCTGCCCCTCGCCGAAAATCAGATACTTCGTGCTGGTCAGCTCGTTCAGCCCCATCGGGCCGCGCGCGTGGAGCTTTTGGGTGCTGATTCCGATCTCCGCGCCGAAGCCGAACTCAAAACCGTCGGTGAATCGCGTGGACGCGTTCACATAGACCGCCGCCGCATCCACCTCACGCTGGAAACGGTGGGCATGATTGAGATCGTTCGTCACGATTGTCTCCGAATGGCCTGTATTGTAACGATTGATATGAGAAATCGCCTCGTCGAGGTCTTTCACGACCTTGACGGAAAGGATCAGGTCGTCATATTCCGTCGCCCAATCCTCGTCCGACGCCTCGGCCATGTCCGGCACGACGGTCCGCACCGCCGCGTCGCCGCGAAGCTCGACGTTTTTTTCCCGCATGGCCGCCGCCATTTTCGGCAGGAATTCCTTCGCGACGCTCTCATGCACCAATAGCGTCTCCATCGCGTTGCAGACGGCTGGGCGCGACGTTTTCGCGTTCAGCGCGATGCGGAGCGCCATGTCGAGGTCGGCGCTCTCGTCCACAAACGTATGGCAAATCCCCGCGCCGGTCTCGATGACCGGCACGGCGCTTTCCGTGACCACGCGCTGGATCAGCCCCGCGCCGCCGCGAGGAATGATTAAGTCAAGAAGACCGGTCAGGCTCATCATCACTCCCACCGCGTCGCGGCTCGCGCTGTCGATGAATTGCAGCGCGCCCTCCGGCACCCCTTCTTTTTCAGCGGCTTCCGCCAGGATCGAGCTGATGGCGCGGTTCGACTTCAGGGCTTCCGAGCCGCCGCGCAATATCACCGCGTTTCCCGATTTCAGGCAAAGCGCGGCGGCGTCCGCCGTCACATTCGGGCGCGCCTCATAAATGATGCCGATGACGCCGATCGGCACTTTCACGCGACGAATCTCCAGCCCGTTCGGGCGAATCGTTTCCATCTCACCCTCGCCGATCGGATTGGGCAGCATGGCCGTCTGACGAAGGCCATCCGCCATGCTGCGAATCCGTTTCTCATCAAGCATCAGGCGATCAAGCATCGCGTCAGGCGTGCCTTTTTCCCTCGCCGCCGCCATATCCTCGTCGTTCGCCGCGAGAATCACGGCCGCGTTTTTTTCCAATGCGTCCGCCATCGCGCGAAGCGCCGCGTCCTTCACGGCAGAAGACGTCACCGCCAGTCGTCGGGAAGCCTTCTTCGCCGCCCGCGCCTGTTCGCGCACGATTTTTTCTATATCATTCATGAGTAATTCCTCCAAAAAAAGAAAAAAGGAAAACAGCGTCAACTGTTTTCCTTATTATTACACACCGCGCGCACTTCGTCAATTTTTCGTGAAACAAACGCGATTTCTTGCTCACACCATCATCACGAGATTGTCCCGATGAATAACTTCATCATGCGCCGCTTCGGGAAGGATTTCAGTGATTTCTTTCGTCTTTTTTCCCGCGATACGGCGAATCTCACCCGCTCCGTAATTCACCACGCCCCGCGCGATCTCCCTGCCGTCGGGTCCAAGCACGCGGACTGTGCTCTTCTGTTTGAAATCTCCGTCCACGGCGACGATGCCCGCCGCGAGCAAGCTCGCGCCGCTCCTCATAGCCCGCACGCACCCCTCGTCCACCGTCAGGTTTCCGCCGATATGGCGACCGAAAGCGAGCCACGCTTTCCGCGTACGCAGATGCGCGTCTTTCGCGAAGAAAACAGTGCCGACAGATTTTCCCTCCAGCACCTCGCGCATGACGCCGAATCTGTCGCCCCGCGCGATGACCATCGTGACGCCCGCGCTCATGGCGATTTTCGCCGCCGCGAGCTTCGTGACCATGCCGCCGGTACCGCCTTCCGTGCCCGCGCCGCCCGCCAGATTCTCGATTTCCGGCGTGACCTCCCGCACTTCGGAAATCAGCTTCGCGTCGGGACGCTCCTGCGGATTTGCCGTATAAAGACCGTCCACGTCGGACAGGATAATCAGCGCGTCGGCGTCCACCAGTGACGCCACCGTTGCTGAAAGCGTATCATTGTCTCCGATTTTCAGCTCGTCGACAGAGACCGCGTCGTTTTCGTTGACGACGGGAACGACGCCCATCGCGATCATGGCGAGCAGGGCGTTCCGGGAGTTCGTGTACTGGTTGTGGCGCACGGAGTTCTCCTTCGTCAGGAGGACCTGTCCCGCAGTCTGCCCATAAGACGCGAACATCGTCTCATAGAGATGCATCAGCACGCCCTGCCCGACGGCGGCCAAGGCCTGCCGCTTGGAAACGTCCTTCGGGCGCGTTTTCAGTCCCATGCGGTTCATCCCCGCCGCAATCGCGCCCGACGTGACCAGCACCATTTCGCGCCCTTCGTCCGCGAGCCCGGCGATCTCCCGCGCGATCTCCTCCATGCGGACGAGGTTCGATCCGCCCGTTGGGCGGGTAATCGTACTGGTGCCGACCTTGACGACGACGCGCTTCGCGTTTTTCAATCCGTCCCGGATATCCATGCCGTTTCGCCTCTCTGCAAAAATTACTCAGGAAATTCTATCTGCGGTTTCTTGAAATTGCGCTTGAACAAAAGCCCATTGCGTCCGATGACCTGCACAAGGTCGGCGTCCATGCGTTCCGTCAGCCGCCCGATGGCGTCCTTCGGCTCCTCCGGCGAATTCTGGAGCACGCGCACCTTGATCAGCTCACGCTTCGTGATGGCGTCCTTCGCCGACTCGACCACCGTAGGCGTCACGCCCTCCTTGCCGATGTTCACCACAGGAACCAACTCTGTGCCCAACGCGCGCAGAAATTGCCTCTGTTTGCTCGTCAATGATTTCCGAATCAAAATATGTCCTCCTAAATGATTACGCTTGATACTCAAACTCCATCGCGCCGATACGCACGGTGTCGCCTTCCTTGATGCCGCGCTTCAAAAGTTTCGCGTCGAGTCCTTTCATGCGCCAGATGTACTGGAAGCGGCGGATTGCCTCGTCGTTTGCGAAATTCGTCATCGCGACGAGCTTCTCCAACGCCTTGCCGTTGACGACAAAAGCGCCGTCGTCGGCCCGTTTGATCTCGACGCGCTCCGGGTCTTCCTCCTGCGACGCGTCGTAGACTTTTACGCCGTCTTCGTGCCCCGGCTCCTCGACGTATGCGTCCAGCGCCTCCGCCGTGCGCTCGACGAGCGCGCGAAGCCCTTCCTGCGTCGCCGCCGAGACCGCCAGCATCGGGATATGCTCGTCCGCCGCCAGTTTTTCAAGGCGCGGCAGATTTTCCTCCGCCCCCGGCAAGTCGATCTTGTTCGCGACGAGGATCTGCGGACGGCGCGCCAGCTTTTCGCTGTACCGTTTCAGTTCATGGTTGATGCGGTGGTAATCCTCGACGGGGTCGCGCCCCTCAATACCCGAGGCATCCACGATATGCAGGATGACTTTCGTGCGCTCGATATGGCGCAGGAACTCATGACCGAGTCCCGCGCCGTCCGCCGCGCCCTCGATCAGGCCGGGAATATCCGCCATCACGAAATTCTTCTCCTCGTCCACAGCCACGACGCCCAATACCGGCGTAATCGTCGTGAAATGGTACTCGGCAATCTCAGGCCGCGCCGACGAGACGCATGAGATGATGCTGGATTTCCCGACGCTCGGATATCCGACAAGGCCGACATCGGCAAGGAGCTTCATTTCGAGAAGCAGTTCCTTCTGCTCCCCCGGCTCGCCCAATTCAGCAAACGTGGGCGCCTTGTTGCGGCTCGACGCGAATTTCGCGTTGCCTCGCCCCCCGCGTCCTCCCCGCGCGATGATCTCCCGCTGGCCGACCTCGGTCATATCCGCCAGGATCTCGCCCGTTTTCGCGTCCTTGACGATGGTTCCCGGCGGCACCTTGACAATGCAGGGCGGCGCGCAGGCGCCGAACTGGTTCTTGATGTCGCCGTTCTCGCCGTTCTGCCCGAGGAATTTCCGATGATAGCGAAACTCCAGCAATGTATTCATATTGTTGTCCACGACGAAAACGATATCCGCGCCGCGTCCGCCGTCGCCTCCCGACGGCCCGCCCTTCGGCACGAACTTTTCCCGGCGGAAAGCCGACTTGCCGTTTCCGCCGTCCCCGCCTTTTACCGTTATCGTCGTACGATCGATAAATTGCATAAAAAACTCCTAGAAAAAATACCTGCGCCGCAAAGCGCAGGTATTCCAAAACGATTCCATGCAAGCGGGATTACACCGCCGCAGTCTCCTCCACCGGGTACACGCTGACTTGGCGATTATAGCGGCCCTTGCGCTCAAAAGCGACCTTGCCGGCGACCTTCGCGAACAGCGTATCGTCCTTGCCGCGGCCGACGTTCGTTCCCGGATGGAAATGCGTGCCGCGCTGACGAACGAGGACGCGTCCCGCAGTCACCAACGTGCCTGCCTGCTCCTTGACGCCGAGACGCTGCGCGCGGCTGTCACGCCCGTTACGCGTGCTCGAAACGCCCTTCTTATGCGCGAAAAGCTGCAAATCAAACGTAAAATTCATGACCCTCACCTCCTGGGGTTGCTTGTTGAATCCGCAATCGGACAGCGTCGGGGCTTATCTTTTCTATCTCTTCCAGCCCTAGACGCATCGTCCTCAAGATTGCTTCCGTAAAATCATCAGGCGCTTCCCTGAGCTTCATGCGAAGGTCCCCGCTCGGATCGATATGATAATCTATATCCCGATGCAAATGCCTTCCCAAGCCCAAAAGAGCGGTCTGCGCCAAAGCGGAAACGCCCGCGCAGACAATATCCCGGCCCTTCGGCGCCGTGCCGCTGTGCCCGTGCACAGAAAAGGCGGATATCCTGCCGTCTCTTTCTTCTTTGATTTTAACCTCGATCATAGAGGCTTACGCCTCGATTTTCTCGATGGCGACCTTCGTGAACGGCTGACGATGGCCCTGACGGCGGCGATAGTTGGACTTGGCCTTGTACTTGAAGACGAGGATTTTCTTCTCCTTGCCCTGCTCAAGCACCTTGCCCGTGACCTTCGCGCCCGAAACGAGCGGCTTGCCGACCGTGATGCTGCTGTCGTTCACGACCGTGAGCACCTGATCGAACGTGACGGCGTCGTCCACAGCCGCCTCCAGCTTCTCGACATAAATCGTGTCGCCCTCAGCCACTTTGTACTGCTTGCCGCCGGTCTTGATAATCGCGTACATTCTCTTTTACACCTCCCTGATGGTTTACTCGCCGACTACGGTAGCCTCTTGCTTTCGCAAGTGCATTTCAAAAAACCTCGCCGCGCGGTTGGGGAAAACACGCACACGCGCATTTGACCGTCGATATGATACCACAAGGAAGATGGCTTGTCAAACGATAATACTCATCCGGGATTACGCCTCGATTCGGACGCTGCTGCCCTGTTCCCTCGACTTCGTCACGATCATCTTCCTGTCGATCCGTTCTTTCAGCGCTTCAACATGGGAAATGACGCCGACGAGGCGGCGGCCTTCCGTGAGGTCCGCCAGCGCCCGCATGGCCTGCTCCAGCGATTCGTCGTCGAGGGAGCCGAAGCCTTCGTCCACGAACATCGTGTCCAGCTCCACGCCGCCTGCCGAGGACTGGATCTCGTCGGCGAGACCGAGGGCGAGGGAAAGGGACGCCTTGAAGGACTCGCCGCCGGACAGCGTCTCGACGCCCCGGATCGAGCCGTTGTAATGGTCGATCACGTCCAGCTCCAGACCGCTCTGCCCTTTATTGCTCGCAGCCTCAGCGCGCCGCCGGAGCTCGTATTGGCCGCCGGACATCACCAGCAGGCGCACGTTCGCCCGCGAGACGATGCGCTCGAAATAGCGCATCTGCACATAGGTTTCCAGCATGACCTTTTCCTTGCCGCTGATCTGTCCCGTCAACGTCTCGGCCAAAGCCTTCAGCCAGGTATAACGCTTCTCCGCCTCCGCCAGCCGCGCCGCTTCTTCTTGCAATCCGGCCAGCGTCCCCCGGTTCTTTTCGAGCCGCGCGTGAAGCGTTTTCTGCCGCTCCTGAAATCCGCGCCGCTCAGCGGCCTTCGCCGCGTTTTCCTCCCGCAGTTTTCCGAGATCCTCCTGCGGCGCTTCGGCGAGGCTCTTATGCAGCGTTTCGATGCGCCCCGCCAGCTCCTGCAGCGTTTTTTCCACCGCGCGCATGGCGGTTTCCGCGCGCTTCTTTTCGTCCTGCCGTTGCTCGTACTCTTTGCGGAGGCTCGCCCTGCGCGCCTCCGCTTCTTTTTGTGTCGGGAAGCGCAGCTTCGCGGAAATCTCCCGCGCCGCCTGTTCCGCCGCCGCCCGGGCCGTCTCCGCCGCTGCCCGCTTCGCGCCCGCGTCCGCAAGCCGTGTATCGGCGTCCGCGCTCGCCTTCTCGTCCTGCGGAATGCTCTTTTCCAGCGCCGCCTTCCGTTTTGCCACCCGTTCCTTTTCGCGCAGCTTTTTGTCAACGGCGGCGATTTCCTCATCCAGTTCGGCCAGCGCCTTCGGCAGCCGGTCCCGTGCCTCGCTGGTCGTGTAGTCGCCGAGATGCGCCTTGATTGACTGCAAAAGCGTTTCCTTGCGCTCGCCGAATTCTTTCTTCCCCTGCTCAAAACGACCGCGAAGCTCCATCGCCGCCGTCTGCGCCGCACTCCAGGCTTCTTGCAGCGCGCGCAGGCTTGCCTCGTCGATTGCGTCTTCTGAAAGCTCCGCCGGACGCGGGTGCTCCGTCGAGCCGCAGACCGGGCAAGGTTCGCCCGTCTTCAGCTTTTTCGCGATATGTCCCGCCTGCGCCGCGAGGAAGGCTTCATCCGCCGCGTTATAGGCCGCCTCCTTTTTCCGCCAGTCTTCCGTTCGGGCAATCAGTTCCTTATGCGCGCCATCCACTTCGCGGTACAGTTTCTCATATTTCTTCATTTCCTCCGCCAGCGCGCCGATTTCTTCGCGGCGGCGCGTTTTTTCCCGCTGCTCGGCGGCGAGCTTTTCCCGCTCTTCCCCGGCGTGCGCCAGCGCCGCCAGCTCATCCTTCGCCGCCTTCAGGCGCTTCTGTACGTCTTCCTTCGCCTTTTTCGCCTCGGCTTCCTCCAAAGCGGCTTTCTTCGCTTCCTCCTCGAAGCGCGAAAGCTCCTTCCGCTTCGCTTCCGCCGCCGCGTAATCGGGCAGTTCTTTCTCGATCTGCGCCTCCTCCCGCGTGAGGGCTTCCGCGTCCGCCGCCCGCTGCGCCGCTTTTTCCGCCGTTTCTTTCGCCGCTGTCAGTTCGGGCTTCTTCCGCGCTTCCTCCGCCGTGGCCGTGCGAAGCTCCTCCCTCGCCTTTTCCAGCTCGCCCGCGCGTCCGATCCGCGTATTGAGCCCGTTGATTTCCTCGTCGATCCGGTCCAGCGTTTCTTTCTCGTCCTCCATCGCGCGCTCGTCGTCCGCGATCAGCGTTTCCAGCAGCGTCTTCACGTTCTCCGGCAAAAGTTCGCCCGCCTGCGCCTTTTCGACTTCCTCTGCCCGCGGATTGTCCTCCACACAATCAACGGCAGCCATCAGGCCGTCGACCTTGTCCCGAACGCGCTCGCACAGCCGTGCCGCTTCGTTGGCATCACCGTTCACCGCCGCCGCCAGCCGCTCGAACCGCTCCGTATGAAAAATGCCGCGGAATATCGCCTGGCGTTCTTTCGTATCCGCCAGCAGCAGCCGCAGGAATTTCCCCTGGGCGATCATGGCAATCTGCATGAACTGCGCCGCGTCCAATCCCAAAATCTCCCCGATACGTGCCGTGACCTCCTGCTTTTTCGTCACGACGCTGCCGTCCGGCAGGCAAAGCTCCGCTCCCGCGGTCGATTTCGTCATCCCCTCCCCGCGCTGCTTGGCCCGCATATATTCGGGATTCCGCTTCACGACGTATTCCTTGCCCCGGAGCAGGAACCGCAGCTCCACCTCGGTGGGCGTTGACGCGTCCGCGTATTTCGAGCGCAGCATGGAAGCCGTGCGCGTGCCGCCGCTGGTCTCGCCGTACAGCGCGAACACGATCGCGTCGAAAATCGTCGTCTTGCCCGCGCCGGTATCGCCGGTAATCAGATAAAGCCCCCGTGCCCCCAGCCGCGTGAAATCAATCGTCTCGCTTCCGGCGTAAGGGCCGAACCCCGTCATCCTCAATGTCAACGGTCTCATGCCTGTTCCTCCCATACGGTTTCCGCCAACCGCCTCATGTACTCGAACTGCGCTTCGTTCATCGGCTTCCCGTTCTGCAGCGCGTAAAATTCCGACACCAATTCCATCGGCGTTTTCGTCTCCGCCTCCGGCATGACCTCGACGGCGCCGCCGCTTCTCGTCCGCGCGTTATCGTAATCGAGCCGCAGGATGTTCGGATAAACGGTCTTCAATTTCCGCATCGCGTCCGGCACGTCGTCCTCATTCGTCAATATGATATGAAGATAATCGTCCGTCGCCGTCCCCGCGTAGCTTTCTTTTCTCATCAGCTCATCGTAGGTTCCCTTGATTTCCCTCAGATCGTGTTTCGGCTTCAACGGAATCGTGCGAAGGTCGACAGCGCCTTTTCCGTCCAGCTCCGCCATCGTGACGGATTTTTCCTCTCCCGCCTCGGAAAACGAGTATTTGAGCGGCGTGCCGGAATAGCGTATCCGCGGCGAACCGATATTCTGCGGGCGGTGGATATGACCGAGAGCGACGTAGGAAAAAGGCGCGAATACGGTCGCGTCCACATTGTCCAGCCCGCCGACGGAGACCTCCTCCGAATCCGAGCGCACCGCGCCCGTCACGAACTGGTGAGCGACCAGCACATTGCGCCGCTTCGAATCGACCGCCATTTGTTCCACCGCCACCCGCAGCGCGTCCGTATAGCTTTCGATTTTTTCCTCCGGAAAGGCCAACGACACATGGATGGGCTTTACAAACGGAAGCAAATAAATATCGACGGGGCCCGTCTCGTCCGCGAGCGTCACCGGGCGCACCTCGCCGCGGTATTCGGGGGCGGAGAGATAGACGCCGCTCTTCGCCATGATGCGCCCACCATAAGCCACCCGCGCC
>CAMVIO010000024.1 GCA_947167555.1 uncultured Selenomonadales bacterium | reverse complement strand
TTTAGGCGGTGAATATTTTGGCGAAGGTTCTGGCTATCACGAATCAGAAGGGCGGCGTCGGGAAAACCACTACGGCGGTGAATCTGGCCGCTTGCCTCGGCGCGCTTGGGCGGCGCGTGCTCCTGGTGGATTTTGACCCGCAGGGCAACGCGACCAGCGGCGTCGGGCTCGACAAGACGACGTTGGAGCGCACGGTTTACCATGTGGTCATCGGCGGTGAGGATGTGCGCTCGGTGATTCGGCATACGGAGTACGATCTGGATGTGCTTCCGGCGAATGTGGATCTTGCGGGTGCGGAAGTCGAGCTGGCGACGACGACAGACGGGCGGGAGACACGGTTGAAGGCCGCTATCGACGCGGTGCGGGACGATTATGATTTTATCCTGATTGACAGCCCGCCGTCGCTTGGTCTTTTGAGTCTGAACGCGTTGACGGCGGCGGACGGCATGCTGATCCCGATCCAATGCGAGTTTTACGCGCTGGAGGGCGTCTCGGAACTGATGCGGACGCTGGATCTCGTGCGGGACGGGCTGAACCCGTCGCTGGAGGTGTCCGGCGTGCTCCTGACGATGTTCGATTCCCGCACGAATCTCAGCGGGCAGGTGGCCGGCGAGGTTCGCGAGTTCTTCAAGGAAAAAGTCTATGAGACGGTCATCCCGCGCACGGTGCGTCTCAGCGAGGCTCCGTCCTACGGGATGCCGATCATCGCTTACGATATCCACGCGAAAGGCGCGGAAGTTTACGCGGAACTGGCGAAGGAGGTGGACGCCCGTGGCTAAGGCAAAAGGCGGGCTTGGACGAGGTCTTGGCGCGTTGATCAAGAAAAACCCGGAGGAAAAACCGAAAGAGACGACTGCTGCGGTCGCTCCGGCTTCGGATGAGTCGCAGGTCAGAGAAATCTCTGTGGACCAGATCCAGCCGAACCGTGCGCAGCCGCGCACAAGCTTCGACGAAGCGGCGCTGGAGGAGCTGGCGGAGTCCATTCGCTATTACGGAGTTTTGCAGCCGCTTCTCGTGCGCGCGCTGCCAGACGGCAAGTATGAGCTGGTCGCGGGCGAGCGGCGCCTTCGGGCGGCGAAAATGGCGGGGCTCCATACCGTGCCGGTGCTGGTGCGCAAGTACACGTTGGAGCAGATGACAGAGATCGCGTTGATCGAGAACGTCCAGCGTGAGAACCTGAACCCCATCGAGGAAGCCCGCGCCTATCAGCTTTTGATGGAGAAATTCGGCCTGACGCAGGAGCAGCTTTCCGAGCGCATCGGCAGGAGCCGTTCCCATATCGCGAATTTCCTGCGGTTGATGCGGCTGCCGGATCGCGTGCAGGAAAGCATCGTCGAGGAGGCCATCACCATGGGGCAGGCGAAGCCGCTCCTCGCCCTGGAGCAGGAGGAGTTGATGCAGAAGGCGGCGGACGTCATCATCGATAACAATATGTCCACGCGGGAAGCGGAGGTGTTCGTCGGGCGGGTGCAAAAGGATCCCAACTTCTTCCAGCAGAAGCCGTTGAAAGAGGGCTCCACGACAGAGCGCATTTTTATCACCGACGTGGAGGATCGGCTGAAGCTGGTTTTCGGCTCCCCCGTCCGTATCGCGCTGGGGCCGAAGAAGAGCAAGATCGAGATCACCTTCAAGACGCAGGAGGATCTGGATCGTATTACCGCGGCTGTGGAGGCTTTGACGAAGCAGCATGAGGAGAAGGTGGAGTTCACGAAGAAAAAGCTCCGCGAAGTCTCAACGACATTGTTCACCGTATAATAACGGAACTGTCGAAAAATAACTTATCCATGGAGAGGAAGATTTGTTTATATGAATGATATTGTTGCGTTTGTAATGAATTCCCCGGAAGCGGCGCTGGGGGCGCTCGTCGGCGTGATCGCGCTTCTGCTGGTTCTCGTGATCGTGCTGTTCGTCCGCCTTTCGTCGCTGCGTTCGCTGTACGAAAAGATGATGGTCGGCGGGGAGTCCGGACAGTCGATGGAGAAAATGCTTCTCGGTCATATTGAGGAGACGCGCCGAGTCGCCGAGGAAAATGCGAAGCTGCGCGAGGAAAACGCGCGGATCGACGCGCTTCTGAAAACGGCGATTACGAAAGTCGGCGTCGTGCGGTTTTCCGCGTTCCAGGATATGGGCAGCGACCTCAGCTATGCCGTGGCGATGCTCGACGCGCATAACAACGGCGTGGTGTTTTCGAGCATCTTTGCCCGCGAGGACTCGCGCAGCTATGTAAAGCCCATCGAAGACGGGAGATCCACTTACACGATGACGAAGGAAGAGGAGCAGGCGCTGAAACATGCCATCGACTCTGCAAAATAAGGCATTCCCCGAAGGGAGTGCCCTGCTTTTGGAATCGGGGCGGCGCGATCTTTTATCGGCTGCGGAGGAGCGGCTCACGGGCGACCTGCCCGTATGGGAAAAGCGCCTGCTGGCGCGGGACTTGATCGCCGTCTTCGGCCCTGTCATAGAAAAGCTGCTGCGCAAGGCGGGACTCTCCGCCCGCCTTCGCAAAATCACTGCTGTCCGCATTACGCGCGGCGTCCGTGAGTACGGCTCCTGCAATATCCCGAGGGCCAATGACACGGAATGCCGGCTCGCGTTCAGCGGGCATCTTTTTTTCCGGGGGAATGCCGCCGCGCTGCTTGACGTAATCGCCCATGAGCTGCTTCATGCGTGCCTTCCGTCCCGTGAAGGCCACGGCGAAAAATTTCATCGCGGCATGACGCTTTTGAACGAGACGCTTGGGCTTCATATCGAGGTCTATTCGGAGCAAACCGTCATCCGGCAATCGGAATCCCTTTACCGCTATAAGGTCGTTTGCTCCGCCTGCGGCAACGAGTTTTATTACCTGCGGGCGGGAGCGGTCGTCAAGCATCCGTCGCGTTATCGCTGCGCAAAATGCGGAAAAAACGCGTTCAAAGTGAGCAGGATTGAAGCTTCGGAAAATGAACAAAATGTCGTTTGACAAGTAAAAAAATCCTCTTTTTTTTGCATAGAAAACAGAGCAAAACATAAAAATTTCTTGTCAAAATTTATCGTTGATGCTATGATGAATTTGGTTAATATTTCAAAAAACAGAAAGGGGTTTTTTTCATGCCGAGAGGAGTCAGGAAAGCCGCGCCCGCAGTTGAGGAAAAGGT
Organism: uncultured Selenomonadales bacterium; assembly: GCA_947167555.1. Classification (GTDB taxonomy): domain Bacteria; phylum Bacillota; class Negativicutes; order Selenomonadales; family Selenomonadaceae; genus RUG12372. The sequence continues at coordinate 12,314 of CAMVIO010000024.1, read as the reverse complement.
CAACATTTTGGATTCTTTCAAGAAGATCGGGAAAACGGACAAGAACCGTTTCGCGAAGCTTGCGGCGAAAATGGGCATCAGCCAGGAGGAGCTTTTGGGGCTGGCTGTGCAGGCTGTCGCAAAGGGGAAAGTCAAGTTCGAGTCGAAGAAAGTTTACGAAATTAAGTAATCATAGGACGCTTCCGATGATGATTCGGGAGCGTCTTTTCTTTGTTTTTTAAGCGAAAAAAAGATTTCCAGTTCAATCGAAAAAGGAATTTTTTACCGAAAGGCGAATATAATTATTGGACTCATTTTGGCAGTGGCGAGAGAAAAAATTGGCCTGTTTTGGCAGAAGGGGAATTGCGATGAAGATGGATATACGGCGCAGGATGCGTCTGGTTGCGCTTTCGGGCGGCGTCCTGTCTTTCGTCGGTCTTTTGCTGATCGTGTGCGTCGGCGTTTTCCTGGCGGAGGAGAAGGTAACGGAGCGGCGGCACATTTTGGGCGAATCCGTCTCCAGTTTCGTCGGGAACTTTGCGGGCGAGCAAACGCGGCGACGGCTTTCCAATCATGTGACGGATAAGGCGCAGCTTATCGAGCGCGAGATAGAGCATACGCGGCAGGATGCGGAATCCCTGGCGCAAACGATGGCCCTGATTCTTTCCAAGCCGGAGCATTACGCTCTCCGCACGCTTCCCGATCCCCACGGGGACACGATCCTTTCCGGCGAACCGTATCTGAATGTTTCCGACGCGATAGCGGCGGAGGCGGACGGCGATTTGTGGAGGGAAACGGAGCTCGCGGCGAATATCGCCGACACGCTTGTTCCGCTGGGGCGTTTTTACACGGGCGTGTTCGTCGGATCACGGAATGGATGGCTGATCGCGGCGGATACAAACCCGAAGGGCGAAGCGCTCCGCTTTACCGAGAAATTCCTTACAGGCTATGACCCGCGGAAAATGAACTGGTACAAGTTGGCGGCGGAAAAAGGGGCGACTGTTTTCACCGACCTCTATGTGGATACCAACGGCAATCGCTGCATTACCTGCGCGACGCCGTTTTTCGACGAGCAGGGATTCGCCGGGGTCGTCGGCATCGATTGCAACGCCGAAGAAATCTACTTGCAGACGGGCAGTACGAAGTCGGGCGGCGCTACGTCCGCCAGCTTCATCTTAAACCGGGACGGGGAAATCCTGTTCTCCTCCAAAGAGGAAGGGACGCTGGCCGTCAGCGAGGAAAAACGCGATCTCCGGCAGTGTACGGAAAGCAGTCTCGCCCTCGAAGCGGCGGCGATGACGGCGGGTAAGAGCGACGTCCAGCTTGTGACGGTGGACGGACAGGAAGTCTATCTCGCCTATGCGCCGATGGCGTCTCTGGGCTGGAGCTTCGGGCAGATCGTCGGGCAGGCGGAGGTCAACTATCCGGCCGAGTATGCTCGGGACAGCCTGCGCGGGCAGATGCAGGAATTCGCGTCCGATCTTCGGGGCGTCTTCGTGCAGCTTTCGGTGGGCGGCATTGCGTTGCTGCTCGTCCTTTTGGGGCTGATCCTTTTGATGGGAACGAAAGCGGCCGATCATTTCGTAGGTCCGATCCTTTCTCTGACGGAAGGCGTCAAGGAAATCGCCCACGGCAATCTCGACAAGAAACTCGAGATCAAGACCGGCGACGAGATCGAGCATCTGGCGGACAGCGTGAACGCCATGCAGGGCGACCTCAAGGAATATATGCAGAACTTGTCTCGGGCAACGGCGGAAAAAGAGCGTATCGCCACCGAGCTTTCCGTCGCGCAGAAAATCCAGGCGGGGATGCTTCCCCGCGTGGCGCCGGATTTTGCGGGGCAGCCGTCTTTCGAGCTCGACGCGGGTATGACGCCCGCGAAGGAAGTCGGCGGCGACTTCTACGATTTCTATATGCTGGACGAGAATCGTCTCGTGATCACGGTGGCGGACGTGTCAGGCAAGGGTGTTCCCGCCGCGCTCTTCATGGTCGTGGCGAAGACGGTGCTGCAAAACTTCGCGATGGCGGCGAAAAGTCACGGTGATTTCGCCGAGGTCGTGGCGCACGCCAATGACCGCCTTTGCGAGGGCAACGACCAGATGATGTTCGTGACGGTATTCTTCGGCGTGCTCGATCTCCGGACGGGAGAGTTTGTCTATGTGAACGCGGGACACAATCCGCCGCTTGTCTTGCGGGGCGGGCAGGAGCCGTCCTATCTGATGCCCGAAGGCAAGCCGGACAAGCCCCTCGGCGTGATGGAGGGGCGGGCTTATCAGCAGTGCAGCATGACGTTGACGTCCGGCGATATGATCTTCCTCTACACCGACGGCGTCACCGAGGCAATCAACGAGACGGCGGAGCTTTACGGCGAGGAACGGCTGAAAGAAGCGCTTTCCGGTATCGACCGAAACGCGCCGGTTGCGGAAACGCTCGGCAGCCTGCGCGAATCCATCAAATCCTTCGCAGGAGCTGCGGAGCAGGCCGACGACATCACGATGCTGGGACTCAGGTATTCGGGAAATTGAAGCGTATAGAAAAGCAACCAGAGTTGACAAAAATCATTACAACTCTTATAATTTAACCAAATGGTTAATAAAAGGAAATATCATAATGAAGATAACGTATGCAAATCAGAAAGTCGAAAAATATTTTTCCGACTATTCAAAGCTGCAAAAGAAACTCCCCTTTGAGTGGGTACGCAACATTAAAAAGCTTATGAACTACCTCAAGGCTGCTGAATACTTCGGTGATTTCCTGAAGTTAGGATTGGGTAAACCAGAACAGCTGACGGGATATGAAAAGATTCGTTATTCTCTTCACATATCCGCAAATGTGCGAATTATCATCGAACCTGATGCTACTGGCGAGACGATCATGGTATGTACTGAAATTGAAGTGGAAGGAGTTGTTGACTATCATGGAGGCAAAGAAAACTGGTTTATCCCCTGAACTTATAATACATCCGGGCGAGACGATTGCCGATCTGCTGGCAGAACGTGGTATGACACAGCAAGAACTGGCTGCTAGAACAGGCGTGACATCCGCCTTTATCAGCAAAGTAATCAACGGCAAGAAAGGCATTTCTGGTAATTTTGCCTATGCGCTAGAATGTGCATTGGGCGTACCTAAGACCTTTTGGCTGAATTTGCAAGCTAATTATGAAGCAGAGATTCTGGATGCACAAGAAGGTACTACTATTACGCATGAAGAAAAAGTTATCGCCCAAGGTATGAGCGACAGTATTCAAGAACTTCGTAAAAATGGCGATATCTTGCCAGATCAAAAAGCTGAAGAACTTATTCCCTATTTAAGGAGAAAGTTTCACGTCAGCAACCTTGCTTATCTGGGAAAGCTACAACACCATGGATTTATAAGTCAGCCTCAAGCGTAGCATCCGTCTCGACCTTTGCACGTCGGCCAAATCCTTCGCAGGAAACGCGGAGCAGGCCGACGACATCACGATGCTGGGACTCAGGTATTCGGGAAATTGAAGCGCAAAAAAGCCCCGATTTTCGGGGCTTTTTCTGTTTACTCTTTCATAGGTGTATGATATAGTAAAAGTAGGGATTTTCCTACTTTTTAACAGAGGGGGAACTCATGATGGAAGCGACTGTGCCGACAACCTTTATAGATAACGCAAAAGTTATGGCTAAAGGACAGGTGACGATTCCTAAAGATGTAAGAAAAGTGTTGGGACTTGATAGCGGAAGCCGTGTGACTTTTATTGTCGAACAGGGAGTTGTGCGTATGGTTAATTCCGCAGTATATGCAATGCAGATGATGCAAAATGAAATGCAGGGGGAAGCGGAACGGTCGGGACTAACCTCGGATGAAGCTGTCAATAACTTGGTCAAAGAGATACGCAGCGAGGGAGAATAAAATACGATGCGTATACTGATTAACACCAATATACTGATTCCGGCGATATTGGGGCACGGTGTCCCGTTCCAATCCTATATAAAGGCAGTGTCTTATCCAAACAATGGAGTAGTTTGCACTCAAAATATAGATGAGCTTCGGCGCATATTCAACAGAAAATTTCCAAAGAAAATACCGGCAATGGAGCGCTTCCTGGCAATGGCGCTTGCCGTCATAGAAGTGGTGCAGGTCCCGGATGAACGATCAGAAGAGGAAAATTTCATTCGGGATGTGAATGATAAAGGAATCATGAGAGCCGCTGTGGCGGCAAAAGTTGATATTATCCTGACCGGGGATAAGGATTTTTTGGAATCCGGAATTAATCACCCGAAAATAATGACAGCAGCTGAATTCATGGCGATGTGAAGTTAGTTCCTGCATTGACGAAAAACGCGCTCTGGCGTTATAATTCCGGCAAGAGGAATTTTCTTGACCTACTTTATTTTTTAGGAGTGTCTTTTTGAAGAACCTTATTTTCACAACGGGGATTGTGCTGTAAGCGGGAGGCTTACGGGACAGTCTGCGAGCCTTCCGCCATATTGCAGTTGTTAATTGGCAATATGAGGAGGCAAACACAAATGAATAAACATGACTATATCATTCGCAGGGAAACTTCCGAGGATTTTCGGACGGTTGAGAATCTTGTCCGTGAGAGCTTTTGGAACGTCTATCGTCCCGGCTGCGTCGAGCATTTTGTCTTGAAGCATCTGCGCCGTAACGAGGCGTTCGTGCCGGAGCTCGACTTCGTGATGGAGAAGGACGGACGGATCATCGGGCAGAACGTGTTCGTGAAGGCGGAAATCCGCTGCGACGACGGCGCATCGTTTCCGATCCTGACGATGGGGCCTATTTGCATTGTGCCCGAATACAAGCGGCAGGGCTACGGCAAGAAGCTCCTGGACTATTCGCTGGAAAAGGCGGCGGCATACGGCGCGAAGGCTCTCTGCTTTGAGGGCAATATCGACTTTTACGGCAAGAGTGGATTCGTAGTCGCGTCGTCAAAGGGCGTCCGTTATCACGGGTTGCCGGAGGGCGCCGACGATTCATTCTTCCTGTGCAGGGAACTGGTTCCCGACGCGCTTGCTTCGGTGCGCGGCGAGTACGCGCCGCCCCGCTGCTATTTCGTTGCGGAGGAAAATCCCGATGCGTTTGAGCGTTACGAGAAGACATTTCCGCCGAAGGAAAAGCTGACGCTGCCCGGGCAGATTTTTTGACGAATGAAAAGAGAAGATTTTCGCACAGTATATTATTTCCTGTGCGAAAGTCTTTTTCTTTTGAGCCTATTGCATGAAACTTCATTCTGCTTTATTATATTAGAAGATAATCATCAGGAGGGAATCTTTATGGAGATAAAAAAAGAGCAAAACGGGACGTCGCTGACGATGTTCCTGTCTGGACGGCTGGACACCGTGGCCGCCGTCGATTTTGAAAAGGAATTGGACGCGTCGCTTAGCGATGTGACGTCGTTGATTCTCGATTGCACGGATTTGACTTACGTTGCCTCGTCGGGGCTCCGCACGTTCCTGATGGCGCAGAAGCGCATGAACAAGCAGGGCAGCATGACGATGCGCCATGTGCAGGATGCGGTAATGGAGGTTCTTTCGATGACCGGATTCGACGACCTCCTCTCTATTGAGAAATGAGCGCGGGGGAGCTTCGCGTAGAGGCGAAGGTGGAAAATCTTCCTGCCGTCATTGAGTTCGCGACGGAGACATTGACGGACGCCTGCCCGATGAAGGAGCGGATGCACATTGAGCTGGTCACGGAAGAGATTTTTGTCAATATTGCAAGCTATGCTTACGCAGAGCCGGGCGGCGACGTCGTGATCCGGCGCAGCGGCGGCGAGGGGGCGGAAGGCTTGTCGCTGACGTTCATTGACGGGGGCGTCCCTTACGACCCGTTGCAGCGGCCCGATCCGGATTTGACGCTTTCCGCCGAGGATCGCCCCATCGGCGGTCTTGGCGTGTTTCTCGTGAAAAAGATAGTGAACGAGGCTCATTACGAATACAAGGACGGAAAGAATATCCTGACCGTCCGCAAGTTCATCGGCACAGGAAACGGCAAGAAATAACTAAAAGGGAATGCCGCAGGAAGCAACCTGCTTGCGGCATTCCCTTTTAATATATGGTTATTTTGCGGGAAGAACCGGCGCTTCTTCGATGCGAAGGCTGGCCTTCCCGTACTTGAATCGTTTCCTCAAATTATACCATGATCCCCCATTTTTTCGCATGGCGCAGGAAGGAGAAACCCCTGTCTGCGGAGAATAACTTATGGCAGCAAAACGGAAGAAGAGCGGAGGTTTTTTGATGGATTGGAAGGAATATTACGATCCGAGGAAAATTTTTATCTTCGGAAAGTTCATGTTGCTGTTTAACTTGCTTGTGTTCGTGGCCAACCTGCAGCGGTTGCCTTTTGTCGCGGCGCTTTTGGTGTTGATCTCGACGGTGTCCTGCACGCTGCCCTTCATGCTTCAGCATCGGCAAAAGGGAATCGCCGACGCCGAATATTTGCGGCGTGTGATTGTGCCGAGTTTTCTCGGACTGACGGTGTCGGTACTGCTGCTTTCGCTTCTCAGTCAATGGATGTCGGGCTCCTATGGGATGAGCCACTACGAGGTGATGGGCAAGTTCTTCAATAATCGCGGGATGTTTTTCCTCGTGATGTCAAATTTCATTTTTGTGCAGATGATCATGAAGGAAGCAATTCCCTCCTATGAGCGAAGGCCATACTGGGTGCTGCTGCTGATTCCGCTGGTGTTGTTGGCTGTAGTGTGACGGCGTCACCGCAAAGACGATATTGTTTTGAGGGAAGTTGCTGACAAAAGATTTTCCAATGGGATACGGAAAAGGAGGAAAAATATGGACACTATTTTCACGCGCATCAGCGTTCGGCATTTTGAGCCGAAGCCGGTGGAAGAGGAGAAGATCGACAAGGTGCTGCGGGCGGCATTTGCCGCGCCGTCGGCGAAAAACCAGCAGCCCTGGGAGTTCTTCGTCGTCACGAATCGGGACGTTTTGCAGGAGCTTGGCAACGCCACGCCCTACGCCGGCCCGGTCAGGAACGCGACGGCGGCGATCGTCGTCGCCTATCGGAAGGAAGGGCTTAACGTGCCGGAGTTCGCTCAAATCGACTGCGCCATCGCCACGGAAAACATATTGCTGGAACTGGAGGCGCTGGGTCTGGGCGGCGTGATGATCGGCACCGCGCCTCATAAGCCGCAGATGGCGGCGGTCGCAAAGGCCGTGAACATGCCCGATCATCTTGAAGCGTTCACGGTGGTGGCCTTCGGCTATCCGGCGAAGCGGAGACCGCAGGAAGACCGTTACGACGCGGAACGGATCCATTATGTGAAGTGAATGCCAATATGCGGAAAGGCAGCCGAAACTTTTACGTTTCGGCTGCCTTTTTTGGTGGGAAGAGCTTATGCTTTTTTCATCGGGGCGACGCGCACGCAGTTTTTGCCGCTGTTCTTCGCGTCATAAAGAGCGCTGTCCACGCGCCGGTAGAACTCGTCGAAGGTCTCGCCGGGAGCGACGCGGGCGACGCCGAAGCTCGCCGTGAAGGATCTGTCGTGCGGCAGGGCATGGACGTTGGCGATGGCCTTGCGGATGCGCTCGGCGACGTGTGCTGCGTCTTTCTCGGTGGCTTTCGGCAGGATAATCAGGAATTCCTCGCCGCCCCAGCGTCCAACGGTATCCCCGAGGCGAAGCTGGGAGCGAAGCACCTGCGCCGTTTCCGTCAGTACCTGGTCGCCGACGTCATGCCCGTAAATGTCGTTGACCTTCTTGAAATCGTCGATGTCGAGCATCAGCACGGAAAGCGGTTCCGCGCCTTTCGCGGCGGCAATGGTGACGGCCTCCTGGAGAATGGCTTCGGTCTCGCCGCGGTTCGCGATCTGCGTGAGCCGGTCCGTGCGCGCCATACGGTTCAGCTCCTTGTTGGCGCTTTCCAGTTCCGCCGTCGTCGCGCTGACGAAGCGCACAAGACGTTCTACGAGCAGCAGCGAATCCTTGAGCCGCGTTGAAGTGTCGTTTTTCACGGGCAGCGGCGCGGAAGGTTTTTCCCCCTCGCGGAAGCCGATGTTCAGAAGCAGCATATTGTGGATGCCGACACTTCGCGCGAAGCGGAAAATTTCACCGTAGGTGTAAAAGCCATAAGACGGCGCGATATTTCGGACGGGCGCCAGTTCAAGTTTCACATCGCCGCGCAGGAACATCCGATGCGCGAAGCAGCTCAGAAGGAATATCCCTTCCGGGCGGAACGCGGCCATATCGGTGCAGCCTGCCTGCGCGTCCCCGATCATTTCCCTTGGATCTCCGTAAGCGAGGCGAAGCGTTTCACCCTCGTGCATATCGGCGATGAAAAGCAGGGAGCCGTCCGGCCGGCAGCCGACGGTGTGGCGCGCGATGTAGCTGTTGCCGCGCCGCACGAATACGGGAAACGCCAGCGTGTCCCGGTCGAAATTCTTGCCCGGCAGGATGCCGAGATAATTCTCATAAATCCGGACGGCGGGCTGGTGGTCGATTTCTTCCACGATATGATTGCCGGTCATTTTCGTGATGACAAATTCGCGGCCCAAAGGCTTCCAGCCGAAGTTACGGCTCGCGTGGACGTGAAGCTCGGGGCCCGCGTAAGTGATTGCCAGGAACCCCTCTTCCAGCATCTGTCCCTTTGTGAATACGCAAGCGGGCGCGTTTTTCGTCGTATTTGCGCCGCCCCCGAAGATTACGATGTTTTCGTCCAGGGCCGAAAGATTGTTGAGGAACGGTTGGAGGTCGAGCGCGTGCAGCGTTCCGATAATGCCGACGGCTGCGAGATTTTTGACGCGTTTTGCGCGTCGGTAGAAAGCTTTCCCGTCCTCGGCGAGCGTTTCGGGATTGGAAAAGATTTCAAGCTGCACCGTGCTCGTCCGGAAGACGGAGAATGAAACGACGGACGCATTGACATTGACGCCGCCGTTCCTGATGACGTCGGTCGTCATGCAGCCCGCAATGACGGCCTGCGGGAAAGCGTCGCCAAGCCGCTGCGTGAGAGCAAGAATAGGCGCGGGTTCCACGGAAGTCGTAAAAACAGTGATCAAAAGGCTCGTGTACTTTTCCGGCGCGTTCGCGCGAAACTTTTCGATACAGACGGCAACGTCATCCGCGCGGCGGATAACGTAAGAAAATTGCTGCATGAAAACCGCCCCCCTGCGAGAAATCTTTTTCCGAAATATTATATCACAAACAGAAGGGGGATTGTCTACATACAAAAAATCCGTTCCCGGCGGTTGATTCCAACCAGCGGGAACGGATTTTGATTCTTGGTTATCTGATTTTTAGAACTGGAACTTCTTCAGCTCGTTCTGCATATCCGTCGCCAGCTTCGCCAGCGCGTTGCTGGCCGCCGAGATTTCGTCGGAGGAGGCGGACTGTTCTTCCGCCGCCGCCGAGACGGACTGCATTTCGTCGGCGACGCGCTTCGCGCCGTTGTCGATGTTCTGCATCTCATTGGCAACGCCCTCGGCTTCCCTCGCGACGCCGGTTACCGACGCCGACATGGCCTGCACCTTTGCCGAGACCTGCTCGATGAGGCGCTGGATGTTGTCAAATACCGTCCGCAGTTCTTCGACGGACTGGGCGCCCTCGACGACCGCCGTGCGGCCTTCCTGCATAGCGGCGACCGCGCTTCCGGTATCGGTCTGGATGGCGCCGATCAGGTCGGCGATCTGCTGGGCCGCTGTCTGGGACTGCTCGGCCAGCTTCCTGACTTCCTCGGCGACCACTGCGAATCCGCGGCCGTGCTCGCCGGCGCGGGCCGCCTCGATGGCGGCGTTCAACGCCAAGAGGTTCGTCTGTCCCGCGATGCCCGAAATCGTGTCGACAATCATGCCGATTTCCTTCGAGCGCTCGCCCAGCTTGTCCACCAGCTCGGCCGTCTCCTGCACGGTGTGCTCGACGTTCTTGATCTGCTCGACGGAGGACGCGACTTCGCCGCTGCCGCTGGCCGCCTCCTGGGCCGCTGAATTGGAGTTTTCCGCAACTTTCTGCGCTTCGATGCGCATGCCGTCCACGGCGGACGAAATCGTGTCGATGCGCTCCTTGCCGCTGTCCACGGCTTCCTGCTGGACCGCGACCTGCGCGGAGGCTTCGGTGACGTTCTGCGCGACTTGGAGAGCCGCCTTCGCCGTTTGGGACGAGTTCGCGGTCAGCTCTTCCGCCGCTGCGGCGATTTGTCCCGCGGAGCTGGCGACTTCCTTCATGAATTTGTTCAGCGAAGCGCGCATATCAAACATGGCGCGCTGGGCGTCGCCGAATTCGTCGCCACGGGTCGTGCGCTCGCCCGTCCGATGGAAGTTGCCGTTTTTCAGGTTGTCCGCGAGGGCAATCATTTCTTCCAGCGGCATTGTGATTGCCTTGATGAGCATGAGGGACAGCGCCAGCAGGATGACCACTGCGATGACGGTGATGATTGTCATCGAGATGACGGCGGCACTGTTGTCTTCGCCGTTCTGCGCGTTGATAGCCGCAGCGTGTTCCTCGGTGGCTTTCAGGAGCTTCGCGAGGCCGTCGCGGAGTTCCACAGTCGCCTGCTTCATGCTGCGGTTGTACTCGGCGAGGCCGGTGGCGGTGTTGCCCGATGCGGCGGCCTTCATTGTGCCTTCATAGGATGCGTGGTATTTCTGCCACGCCGCCTTGCATTGGTTGACCTGAGCGGAAAGCTCCGGCATGGAGGCGGCAATCTTTTCGTATTCGCCCCACTTCTTTTCGTAGTCCGCGACCTTCTTGTCCGCGCCTTTCTTGACTTCCGCGTAGCGGACCGGGTCGGCGATGGCCTGATAGGTGCGGACTTGGATGACGCGCATCGCTTCGATCTCGTCGCCCAGAAGCGCAATGGCTTGCAGGTTTTCGGAGTACATCTTGTTCATGTCCGAACCGGCCTTCGACAGTCCGGACCATCCACGGAAACCGATGACTGCCATGCCGACCAGCGCGATGACGACGAGCAAGAGAATCTTGAGGGAGACTTTTACATTGTTCATATTCTTCTTCCTTTCCGCGAGCTATAGTTTCCGACACGCCTGAGCCCCCTCCCGGTTGTACTTTTGCCCGCAATTTGAACTCGCCTCCATTATAGGCTATATTGCCCGAAAAAGCAAGGAAACGGGACGCAGGGCGTAAAAAATAAATTCCGAAAAAACTTCGCGCCTATGGGAAGGATTTTTTTCATCCGGCGTCGAATTTTCCATTTGAATAGTCTGTCAATGGTGTTGTTCCCGCGGGGACGGACCAGCAGGAAGAGGTGGGAACGTGGACAACAAGGAAAAGAAGATCCTGATCGTGGACGACGACGAAACGAGTCGCTCGTTGATTCGTCAGATGCTTTGCGAGTATACGCACGTTTATGAGGCGGCGGACGGCGTCGAGGCATTGGCCTTCCTGCAGCGGAATCCCGACACGGCGCTTGTCTTCATGGATATCCTGATGCCGCGTATGGACGGGCTGGAGCTGATGGTACGCCTGCGCCTTTCGCCGAAATACCGTGAGCTGCCGATTATCATGTTGTCCGCGTCGCCGGAAGACGACGTCAACCAGAAGGCGATACGTCTGGGCGCGACCCGCTTCGCGTACAAGCCGTATCGGATGGCGCTGCTTTTGCAGATGGCGGAGGAGCTTTTGGAGCAGCCGAGGAAGGAGCCGGAGATTGCCCCCGGCAGTCTTGACGCGTTCATTTTCTCCCGCAGCCAGGCCATCGACAGCGGCATCATCATCATCGAGGCGCAGGAGGACGGCACGCTCTCGACGCTTTACTTCACGCCGACTTACGCGATGCTTTGCGGCTATACCACGCGGGAATATACCGCGCTTGTCTCGGCAGGGTCCGATCTCCTGACTACGGTCTCAAACGAGCATTATGACGGTTTCCGTATGTCCGTCGGCATGATTGCCGAGGAAAAAATGCCGATGGCGTTTTATATGCACGTGCAGCGGCAGGATCGGCAACCGTTGACGCTTTCCTGTCTCGGCGAGCATTACATGGAACAGGACGGCGAGCATTCGCTGGTCTGCCTGATCGTCGATACGCAGGAGCTGGAAACGGAGCGCGGCAGCGCGTCGGAGCTTCCCGGTGAGCGGCTGGATCGCCTGACGGGCATTCCCAATCGGGAAACTTTCATCCATTCGGCGCGCCGGATGATCGACGACAATCCCGACGATAAATTCGTGCTTGGCACTTTCGACATCGACCGTTTCAAAATTATCAATGACGTTTACGGCACGCAGGTCGGCGACAGTATCCTCGTACAACTTGCCGCCGCCACGGCTCGCGAGGTTCTCGGCAAGGGCATCTGCGGACGGCTCGGCAACGATATATTCGCGTTCTGCATGCGCGAGGAAGATTTTGATTTGGAGGGACTCCTGCAAGGGCAGCGGTTCCTG
>CAMVIO010000023.1 GCA_947167555.1 uncultured Selenomonadales bacterium | reverse complement strand
TCAACATGAGAATTATACATAGCCATAGGGCGTTTGTCAAGGAAAATCTTTGCTATTTATTCCCCTCGTGGTGACGCACCGTGAGCGACAGACAGTTTGACAATTCCCCGTCTTCCGCTGCATAGCGGATATGCTCCGAGCTTCCCCTGACGATCCGCAGTGAAATCTCATTATCGCTTTCCATAACGTCGAAAGGCTCGCCGTTGTATCGCACGGAAACCTCGGCGCATTCGCTCTTCGATTCGTACTCGACGGTCCAAAGGATGCGCGGCGGCTCCGGCAAACGCGGCAGCAGAAGCTGCGTGACGAGCTCCTCGAAAAGCAGCATCAGGGAGCGGATCACATCCTTCGACACGCCGTTCTTTTGCCCGAAAGCCTCGATCGCGGTATGGCAGCCGATGAAGTCGAACTCCCGGGACTCGACGGAAAGCGTCAGCACCTTCAGCCGATGAATGAACTGTCTTGTTTTCTCCCGCTGCGGACGCTCGAAAATCTGCTCCGGCGAACCGTCCTCATAAACGCCGCCCTCGTCCATATAGAGAACCCGGGTCGAGATTTTGCGCGCGAACTCCATATCGTGTGTCACGATCATCATCGTGACGCCCATTTCCGCCACCTTCCGAATGACCGCCTCGACCTCGCCGACCATCGTCGGATCGAGAGCCGAAGTAGGCTCGTCGAACAGCAGGATTTCCGGTTCCATGGCCAATGCGCGGACGATCGCTATGCGCTGCTGCTGCCCGCCGGAAAGCTCATCGGGATAAGACAGCATCTTCTGCGAAAGGCCGACCTTTGCCACCAGCTCCTTCGCACGGTCATAGGCGTCCTGCCGGGAACGCCCCAGGAGCTCGACCGGCGCGGACATGATATTCTCGGCGACGGTCAGATGGGAAAACAGATTGAAGGATTGGAAAATCATGCCGATTTTTTGGCGCAAAAGGTCTGTGCGATAGCCGGACGCGGTAATCTCCTCATCCCGAAGAAAGATCTTCCCCGCCGTGGCTCGCTCCATTTGGTTGATTTGCCGAAGCAATGTCGACTTGCCGCAGCCGGAAGATCCGATGATCGCGATGATTTCGCCCTCGTTCACCGTGAGATTTACGTCCTTCAAAGGCGTCACGCCCGGATATTCTTTTTTCAGATGCTCGATGCGGAGAAGCGCGCCGCTCATGGTCTCACCCCCCGCAGAATCTCGTCCGCCGTCCGGTTTCTCGGATTGAGCTTCGTCAGCATCCAATCCGTCCCCCGCAGGAACAGCCAAGTCAAAATCAGATACAGCACGGAAATGACGATCAGCGGCATGAACGCGTCAAAGGTCCGGGCGCGGATCAGGTCCGCCACCTTCGTCAAATCCTGCACCGCGATATAGCCGACAATTGCCGTGGCTTTCAAAAGGTTCACGATTTCCGTCTGATACGTCGGGAAAAAGGTCAGAATCGCCGGAGGCAAGATAAATTTCCGGAACGCCTGCCGCTCCGAAAATCCCAAAGCCAGCGCCGCTTCCATCTGCCCTTTCGGCACGCTGGCCGCGCCGCTCCGGAGCAGCCCGAAGACCGTAAAGGCAAAGAGCAGCGAGAACACCAGCACGGACACAAGCACGCCGTCCACGTTCATGCCGCTGAAAACGATGTAGTAAAAGACCATGAGCAGCACCACCACGGGCATCCCCGCGAGGAACCGTGAAACAAAGTCCAGCGCGCGGTTCAAAACCGTGTTCCCTTCCCGATGGGCAAAGCACAGCAAGAAGCCCAAAATCGTCCCGATGGCAATGGAAGCAACCGTGATGGCCAGCGTCCGCCCCATGCCGAAGAGCATCATCTTCCAGCGGTTTTCCCGGATGAGCGCCTGGTCGAACTTCCTTTCCATCGTCGCCCAGAACCCTTCCCCCGCCGCCGCGTCGGCGCGTACCACCAGCACGCAGTCGTCGGTAAAGGTCACATCGGAGAAGCGGAAATTCTCGGCGCGTTCCGGCGTGTACTCGGCGGCGTTGATGCCGATGTCGTTCTGCCCGTTGCCCACGCTGGCCAAATTCACCTCGAAAGCGGCGACAGTGAACCGGTAATCATAGCCCCGTTCCTCGCAGAAAAGCCGCAAAAGTTCCGCCTCATAGCCGCCGAGCCTCCCGTCCGAAAGATATATCAGCGGCGGACAGGAGCCGTCCGTGGCGATGCGAAGCGTCCCGTTCTTGCCGGAAAGGTTCGGTTTCTCCGCTGGCGGCGTCTCCCCCCGCATCCATCGCTCCTTCAACTCGTCCAGCGTGCCGTTTTCCTTCAAAGAGTGAAGGAACGTGTTGAACTCGCCCCGCAGCCGGTCCCCATGCTCCGAATAGGCGAACACGAAAGCGTAGGATGTTCTTCCGATGGGATCGCCCAGCACAGCGATGCCTTCCTCCCCTTGGGCGCGGAGCGCGTTGAAGAAAATGCGGCTCATGGCGATGGCGTCGATTTTCCCCTGCCGAAGCCCCTCCATCATGTCGCCGATGGTCGCCAAATACACATACTCCACATCGTCCTGAAATTTTGCTTTCACATGCTGCTCCGACTTGGCGGGCCAACCCCCGATGCGCTCGATTGTCTGCCCGTCCACCGTCACGCCCTTCGCCGCGCAGCAAAGACCCGTCAACAGAAACAGCGAAAGCAGCAGCAATATGATCTTTCTCGCCAATCCTTCCGCCTCCTCTTCAAAACTATCTTAGTAATATAAATTCGACGCGGAAAGAAATATTCCTTCCGCGTCGTTCCGTTCACAACAGAAAATACACGATACCCGCCACGAAACTCACCGCGTTCGTCAAGAGCAGCACACGGAAGAGTCTCTTGCCTCCCTTTTTCCGCACCGCGTAACCACAAAGCGCATATTCCAGCAGGACGACGACGATCTCGCCCCAAAGCACGGCGGCAGCATACGGAAAGGTCCGAGGCGTTTCCGCGAGGAATTCGTTCAATAAAAGATTGCTGACGATATTGACGACGAAGAACCATATCCATTCCGCCGCCCGCCGGTAACCGCAGAGCCAGAAGATCGGCGTCTCGATGACCGCCGTCGCCAGCGCCGCGTCCAAAAGCCACGGCTCCGAGAACACGCCGCCCGCCAGCGCAAAAGCCGTTTCCGATACGACCGGAATCGTCATCATGCGTCCGCCCCCCGTCCAAGTGCCCACCCTGCGAGCCACAGGCACAGGAATTGCAGAACGATCATCGCTGACGCGGGGACGAACAGCGCGTCCGGGTAAAACGCTCCCGGCAACAGGCAGCCAGCCGCCAGCCCGAACATCAGCCCCGGACGCGCAGGCGCGCACTGATGGAGAAGCCGCAGTGTCAGCGGCATCGTCAGATTGAACGCGAACGCGAGCAGGAGGGCAAAGATCAACCCCTCGCCCTGCAACGCGAAAAAGCCCAGCAGGAAAATCGCCAGAATCGTCTTCCTGTAGCCGACGCGGTCGCAAAGCACACCTCCCGCTGCCTTGCCCAGCGCGAACACGCAGGGAAACAACAGTGCGGGCGCCCCCGATACGCCGCCCCCGCCGAAGCCGCGCAGCACGACGCAAAGAAGCAGCGCCACCGCGCAGCCCAAAATGGCGATGAACGACGGCGCCGCAGCCATCTTCTCCTGCCCGCTGAAAGCCGGCTCCAAAATAACACAGCCGCTCCGATAAGCAAAAACCGCAGTTGCGACATACGCGGCGAAAAAAATCCATGCCGGGCAAAAGCCGCCGAGGCCGAGCCCCAGTCCCACAGCGCCGCCGGAAACGAAAATCCCCGGCGGGCCGAAATTCTCATACCGTCGCAGAACGAGAGCGCCCGCCGCTGCATGGAAAACGCAGTTCCCGACGCCAAGGGCAGGCACCCATAGCCAAACCGGAAGCGAAGGCATAAGTCCGACGGCAAGAAAAACCGCCGCAACCAAAAGGGCGGGCAAAATCGTGCGCGGCCTTTTGTCGAAAAACCAGCCCGCACACCATTGCCCGCCGAATGCGATCAAATTGTAAAGACCGAAATAATAAACGATCGGTTCCAGATACGGCTCGCCGAAAGCATACGCCGCCAATGCCGCACCGCAAACACCGTCCACGCAAAAATGCGCGAGCGCCAATACGGGCAAAATCGCCGGAACAAACTCCCGCTTCATCCGATTGCCTTCCAGGCGCCATCCTGGGAGATGAAAATCTGCGTCCTGCCGTCCTTCCTCTCAATCAGGATTTCCCGCTCAATATCCTGCTCGTCCGGCTGGGCGCTGATTTTCTTGCCGAAGGAAGTGGGCTCGCGACGCACGATGGCGAAATGCACGGTCAAACGATAAAGCAATCCGTCTCCTTCCTCAGGCGCCGCATAGGGAAATTCCACCGTCACCGTCCCCGGCCCGGGATCGTTGTACGCGCCCGCCGTTCCATGAACCGGCTCTCCGGTTTTCTGATCGTAGACGCGGTATTCGTAGGTGCCGATATCGGGAAACCCGAAATTGAACAGCAGCGTCCCGCCGTTCTCCTCCGCCTCCCCAATCGAAACGTCAACTGTCGGCTTCGGTTGCTCCACCGGACGCTCAATCGGCGGACGGCGCGGCGGCCGATACGGCTCCCCCGGGAAAGCGACGTCCGCCGACGCAGTGGACACGCTGCACGCAGCAAGCAGGAACGCGGCGACCAAAACTTTTGCCTTCATGACGATTTTCCTCCTTCAACGAGAATTTCCATTATTTTTTCCTGCACCGTCCTCACGGTGATTGACGCCAGGCAATCAATGCCCTTTGGGCATGCGCGTTTCCAGCACCAACGGCAAGTGCGCGAGACCTCGATAGCGTTTTGCGGTTGTCCGTAAGGACCGTTGCGGTTCGCGTCGGTAGGCCCCATCAGCATGACCGTCGGCACGGAAAGCCCTGCCGCCAGATGCACCGGACCGGTATCACCACCGAGGGTGAACTTCGCGCCGCGCAAGACGGCGGCAAGCTGTTTCAGAGATGTCTTCCCGATCAGATTCACCGGCGGAATCTCCGTCTGAGCCAAAATGTCGGCGGCAATCCCCTCGTCCACCGCACCGCCGCCAACCAGCACCGGAATGATTTTCCTGTCGTAAAGCCAGTCCGAAAGCGCAGCGTAATATTTGGCGGGCCACCGCTTATTCGGCCAGTTCGCGCCAACGGCGAATACCGCGTAATCCGCATCCTCCGGCACGCCCCCCCGAGCCAACCATTCTTTCGCGATTTTCTCGTCCTTCTCCGATACGACCAACGGAAATTTGACCTCGTCGACGCGGCAGCCGATGGCCCGCGCCACGTCGAGATAGCGCTCAACGATATGCCCGTTCGCATTTGGTCCGCAGACCGGCTCGCAAACCTTGTCGCTCATTTCCCGCATATTGCAGGTGCCGAGCCGTCGCGGCGCGCCGGAAAAATAGGCGATTGCCGCCGATTTCCCCAATCCTTGCAAATCCAGCGCAATGCCGAAATGGCCGTCGCGGAGTTTTTCCCGGAGCGGCCCGAAGTTTTTCAGGAACCCGCCAAAGGATTTGAATTTCTTTTTCTCAAAAAGCAAAATCTCGTCGATATACGGATTATCGACGAGCAGCTCCCGCGCCGGCGGTTCCACCGCCCATGTCAGCCGCGCCGACGGAAATGTCTCCTTGATCGCGTAAGACACGGGAAGCGCATGGATCACGTCGCCGATGGCGCTGAGCTTGACTACCAGGATGTTCATTCCCCGCTCGCCTTGATCCTTTCAATGACGCCCGTCGTCGAATGACCTTCCACGAACGGGATGAACTCGACACGACCGCCAGACTCCTGCACGATCTTCGCCTCCGGCAGCTTGTCCAGCGAATAGTCGCCGCCCTTTACATAAATGTTGGGACGCACCAGCCGAATCAGTTCCTCCGCTGTCGGCTCGTCGAAAATCGTCACGATATCCACCGCCCGAAGCGCTTCCAACACCTCGGCGCGATCGGCCTCGGAAACAATCGGGCGGGTTTCGCCCTTCAGCCGACGCACCGACGCGTCGCTGTTCAGTCCGACGACGAGGAAATCCCCCATAGCCGCCGCCGCCGTCAAATAGCGTACATGCCCGGCATGCAGGATGTCGAAGCAGCCGTTCGTGAATACGATGGTCGCGCCGTCGGCCCGCACCGTTTCGCAGGCTTCCTTTATATACTCCCGTGGAATGATCATCTTAAATTCCTCCCAGTTGCTGCGCAGCCGCCGCCCGAAGCTCCTCCATGCTGACCGTCGCGGTGCCCATTTTCCGCACCGCAATCCCGGACGCGACGTTCGCCAGCCGCGCCGCGTCCTCCGGCGACGCGCCCGCCGCAATCGCGAGAATAAACGCCGCAACGCAGGTATCTCCGGCGCCGGACACATCAAAAACCTCGCTCTTGTCCACGACGGGAATATCGACGGCACGACCGTTTTCAAGGCAAAGGGTCATCCCCTTTTCCCCGCGCGTCACCAAAACGCCTCTGGCCGAAAGCTCCGCGCGGAGTCTTTCGCCCGCCGCACGAAGCGAAGTCTCGTCGGTCAATTCCTCGCCCATGGCGTCGGAAAGCTCCGCGTCGTTCTGTTTCACATAATCAACGCCCACGAACCGGCGAATCGAATACCGGGAATCAACGATGGTCGGCACGCCGTGCTTCTTGCACGCCGCAATGACTTCCGCCGCCAACGTATCGGAAACCACCGAACCGCCGTAATCGGACAGCACCGCGCCGTCCGCCTTTTCCACCGCCGCCAGGGCAAACTCCCGCAGCCGCGCAAATACCTTTTCCGAAAGCGGCGAGCGGTCCTCCTTGTCGATGCGGACTATTTGCTGGCTCACCGTCGCCCGGCCTCCGGCGATGACCCTCGTTTTCGCCGTCGTGGGCCTTCCTTCGTCCGCGACAAGCCCGGATACCTCCACGCCTTTTCCCGAGAGTATAGTACGCAGTCCATCCGCCGCCTTGTCCTCCCCAACAACGCCTACCGCGACAGCCGCGCCGCCCAAAGTCGCCGCGTTATGGACGACGTTTGACGCGCCGCCGGGAACGACACGCTCATCCTGATGCTCGAGCACCAAGACCGGAGCCTCCCGCGAAATCCGCGAAATCTTCCCTGTAAGATACACATCGGCAATCATGTCGCCGAGAATCATGACGCGCTTCCCACGCATTCCTTCCAGTATTCCAGAGATTTTTCCGTCCATTCTACTCCTCGTCACCACGGCTGAAATTCCAGCGATACTTCCCATTTATCACGCTTCGAACGACGACGCACGATCAGCTCCGCGCAATGGAAATCGTGGAACCAATAGTAGTCGATATCCCGCACTTCGCCTTTCCTCACGTCAATCGAACGCCCGACCACCAATCGATCCTTCGGCGTCAGCCTGATACTGGCGCCAAAGTGGAACTGATGGCCATAGCTATCCAAGCCGTAAGCAAACAGGGAATTCATCGTCGTACTCTTGGAATAGTTGTATCCTGCGTACAACGTCAACGCTTCGCCGAAATCCTTGAGCATCATCGCGCTGTAACTGAAACCTTTGACCTTGGAATGATTGTAGCTTTCTGTCGTAATCCCGTAGGATACACTGGAGGTGATACGCCAGTCGTAACTTCCTCCCAGCTTAATCGCGTAAGGGGAAAGGGTGACGCCATAGTATATATGCGTTGAGGTAAGGCCCGGCACGTTTTTCCGCACACGGGTCCAGCGACCTTCTTCGAAATTCAGTGAATAGGTGAAGGGCCATTTCCCCAACTGGTGGCTGTACTGATAAATAAACGTCGGCTCTTTCTTGACCCAGTTTTCGTTGCTGTCCTCATAGTAGCCCCATTCCAGCTTCACGGTATTGCCGCCGTTTGCCCAGTGCAGGCCGTACACAGGGCGATAACCATGCTTCGAAAAATACTTGAGATCGGCAAAAGCATACACACGGCGCAATGGGCTGAAACCAAAATTTTGGGCAATCCAAAAACCATCGTCATTGTTGTATCCAGCGCGAGGGAACTGCGGCATATTCTTCTTGTCCGGGCCGATGTCAATGCGGTAATAATCGCGAGTGTATAAAATCTTGTCCTTGATCCAGAACCGCGCTTGATAAATCAAAATCTCATTCCCAGGATAGATCTCGATCAGGTCGCCGGAAACGCGGTAATCCGGCGTCTTGGCGTTGCAGCGGGACTGCCATCCGTCATAAACATAAACTTTGTCGGGATAAAACTCAAACCGGCGGCCATAGACATAATAATTGCCAATCTTTCCCCGTCCTTCCTCCATTCGCCCCGTTTGCTTGCCGTAATGATAGACAAGACGATACCCGTCCATGGTAATCCGCTCTTGTCCAGGAGTCATTTGCAACATGTGCGCTTTGCCGTCAACCTGAATTTCTTCTTTTTTCAGGTTGCCCCGCGCTTCCTCCGTTTCAAAGCGTCGATAATCAATCGACGTGGCGCGCACATCCCCACGCGCGTACACGTCGCCCGTGGTCTGGTCGTAATACATGTCGTCGCCTTCCAGCATCATCGGCTTCGGCTTCGACGGGTCGACGGGCTGCCGGAGGTTCCGCGTCATTTCCTTCGCGTCCTCCATAAGCTGCAACTGATCTTCTGTCAGCTTTCTTTCGCGA
The DNA here is from genome assembly GCA_947167555.1 of uncultured Selenomonadales bacterium. Taxonomy (GTDB): domain Bacteria; phylum Bacillota; class Negativicutes; order Selenomonadales; family Selenomonadaceae; genus RUG12372. The sequence continues at coordinate 7,019 of CAMVIO010000023.1, read as the reverse complement.
TATAAGCGCCTGTTGTTTTCGATATAGTCCAATACAGTCGTGTAAGTATCCGACGTAGATTGGTAGATCGCCTCCGCTTTCATCGGCATAAACATCGCGGCGAGAACCCCCGCCACACTCCATATTTTCCAAAAATTCCGCATCGTTCTTCCCCTATTCCTCGGTGCAACGAGCCCCAATCCCGAAGCAACCGCATAATATCATATCTTATACTACAACATCCCGCGCCGTCATGCAACAAAAAACAATGAAAAAAGCGGCCGCCGAAGCAGCCGCCTATATTTCTTTATTGCTTTTCGCCCGTCTTTTCCACCGCCGGTGCGCTTTCCGCCGCCGCGAGGCCGTAAATCGTTATCGGCTCCGCCGTCTGAATATAGAGCTCCGTGCCAGCGGGGAGGTCGACGTTCTTTCCCTTCACGAACGCGCCGCCGATAATCCCGATAGGACCGAGCAGCGCGATGCCGGCGATGCTCGCGCCTGCCGCGAACGCCATCGACTGCATCTTTTCCTTCGCCTCTTCACCGAGCACCATCGATGCGTCCGTGCCATCCATCGTCCGAAGAGCCTTGAAATCGATCTGCACTTCGGCGTCGCGGCCGAAATTGCTGGCCCGTTTCACCTTCGTGACCTCGCCGTAGCCCGGCGCGCCTTTCGCGAATAAAAGCCGCCCGTTCTCGATTACATCCTCCTCGGACTTGATCTCAATGCGGTCGCCGACTTTCAAATTTTTCGCGTTGACCGGCGTCACAAGGCTTGCCTTGACGAGCGTATTCGTCGGCACCTGTGTCAATTCCAGCGGGATTTCCTGCGTACCGAAGGCGTAACCTGCCAACGTACCGATACGCGACCGATAAGTGCCCTCCGAAGGCGCTCCCGTCATCGCGATCTCCATATCGCTGACGCGCTTCTGGATGGAGTCCATGCTGACCTTCTGCGTGATTCCCCACTCGATAGCGTTCATCCGCGTTACCAGCGACGGACCTGTCTCGTTCTTGAACATCGCCGCATAAAGATTGTCCACACGCTGCATCACGCTCTCGTTCGGCGAATGCTCGCCCTCGAAATCCTTCTCCAGCTTGTTCACACGGTCAAGGAGCGCCCCCGTCTGCGGCGTCCCGTAAGCCGTCCGTTCAATCTCCGCCAGCTTGTCCGCCATCGTCGCCGGCGCCGCAGCCATCGCCAGCCCCATCGTCTCGAAGAGCATGACCGCCGCCAGCAAAACGCCAAGTAACTGTCTTCCCAACATCTTCATCACCAGAACCTCCCCATACATCAACTTACCTTCACTTATTATAGCAACCGTTTCTTAAAAAAACCTTAAAATGAAAATCAGTTTTCCTCCATCTGCTTGACCGGCACCGGCCCTCTTGAAAGCGCGATGGCTCCTGTCCGCGCAATCTCGACAATCTCGTACTCGGAAAGCACCTCGCAAATCGCGTTGATCTTCGATTCCTCGCCGGTCAGTTCGATCACGACATTTTCCTTCGACACGTCGACTATCTTCGCACGGAAAATATTGACAATGTTTATGAGGTCGGCGCGAGCCTCCGCCGTCGCCTTGACCTTGATCAGCACCAATTCCCGCGTGATATTGTCCACTTCTGTCAGGTTCACGATCTTGACCACGTCGATCAGCTTCGAAAGCTGGTGCTTGACCTGCTCCAGCTCCCGCTCGCTGTCCACAGAGACGACGATGTTGATACGCGTCACCGATTCCTCTTCAGTATAGCCTGCGTTGATACTCTCGATATTGAACGCCCGGCGGCTGATCAGGCCCGCCACATGGGTCAGGACGCCCGGCTTGTTATCCACGAGGATTGCCAGCAAAAACTTTTTCATTTCGCCGCCTCCTTTTCCAAGATCATATCGTCAAGCCGTCTTCCGCCCGGCACCATCGGCAGCACATTCGCGTCCTCCGGCACCATCACGTCGATCAGCATCGCGCCCTTGCGTGAAAGCGCCTCCGGCAGCGTCGTTTCCAGTTCCTCCGGCTTCTCGATCCGGACGCCCGAAATCCCCATCGCCTCCGCCAGCTTCACGAGATCCGTTTTCCCGTTGAGCTTGGATTCAGAATAATGCTGGTTGTAGAACATCCGCTGCCATTGAGCGACCATGCCGAGCAAATGGTTATGCACGACGACAATCTTCACGTCCACGCCGTAATCCGACGCCGTGGCCAGCTCCTGACAGTTCATCATGATACTTCCGTCGCCGGTGAACAACACGACCTTCTTGTCCGGCTGGCCGATCTTCGCGCCAATGGCCGCGGGGAGACCGTAGCCCATCGTACCGAGGCCGCCCGAGGTCAGAAAATGGCGCGGACGCGAAACGGTGCAGAACTGCGCCGCCCACATCTGGTGCTGTCCTACGTCAGTGACGAATATCGTGTCGTCGTCCATGAGGCGCGTAACAGTCTCAATAATCTGCTGGGGCATGATGAAGCCTTCCCTCTTCTGATAGGAAAAAGGATGTTCCGCGTGCATGGCTTTGATCTTCTCACGCCAGGCCGCAAACCTGGCCGGATAATCCTCCCCTTTCGCCGCCAGCTTCTTCGCGAACAGCGGCAATGACCAGTTCAGATCGCCGAGCACCGGGTAATCGACGCGCACATTCTTGTTCAACTCCGCCGCGTCGATATCGAAGTGGACGATTTTCGCCTCCGGCGCGAATTCCTTGACGATTCCCGTCACGCGGTCGTCAAAACGCACGCCGATGCCCAGGAGTAAATCGCATCCCATGATTGCCATATTCGCGGCGTAGGAGCCGTGCATGCCGGCCATGCCCAGATAAGCCTCCGCATCCGGTTCCACGCAGCCGAGCCCCATCAACGTCGAGCAAACGGGGATCCCCATTTTTTTCAGCACCGCGTGTAGGTCATCCGACTCGTCCGCCAGCGTCACACCGCCGCCGATAAAGGCCAGCGGCCTTTCCGCCTTGGAAAGAGCGTCCACCACCGCGTCGATTGAATTCTCTTCTCCTTTGAAAATCCCCGAATAACCCTTCAGATGAACATCTTCAGGATAGTCAAAATCCATCTCCGCGCGGAAAACGTCGGTGGCGATGTCCACGACCACCGGTCCGGGGCGCCCCGTCCGCGCGATAAAGAACGCTTCCTTGATGGTCCGGAGCAGATCCTCCGGACGCTTGACCAGATAATTGTGCTTCGTGATCGGCGTCGTGATACCGCAAATGTCCGCCTCCTGGAACGAATCCTTGCCGATGACGGAAGTCGCCACCTGCCCGGTAAAGCAGACCAGCGGAATCGAATCCATATAAGCCGTCGCAATGCCCGTCACAAGATTCGTGCAGCCCGGCCCCGAGGTCGAAAGGCAGACGCCGACCTCGCCTGTGGCCCGCGCGTAACCGTCCGCCGCCAACGCCGCGCCCTGCTCATGGCGCACGAGAACATGCGGGAATTTCATCTTGTATATCTCATCATACAAAGGCAGGACAACACCGCCCGGATAGCCGAAAATGACGTCCACGCCCTCCTGCTTCAGGCCCTCCAAAACCGCCTGCGCTCCATTGATACGCAATTTTATTTCCCCCTAACATACAAAAGTCTTTCCTATTTTAGCACAATCAATCGCAAAAAGACCAGTTTTTTCTTAATTTTTCGCCCATCCGATCCTCTCGAACAGCGGAACGAATTTCAACCGTTCCAGAAACGAAGCGAATGTATCCGACGTATGAAAAATCGGCACGCGCTCAATCGCGTAGAAATTCGCCGACCGATCCATATTGCCGTAGCGGACGGTGAACGCCCCCTTGTACCCCGCCTCCTGCACGAGGCTCGCGATATGGAGGTTGTACGCGCCCGTCGGATACGCGAGGAACTCAACTTCCTTGCCGAGCCGCTGCTCGATATCGTGCTTCGCTTCCGTCAGCTCATAGCGGACCTGTTCGTCCGTCAGTTCGGTCAACGAACCATGATTGACCGTATGAGACTCGATGGACACAACGCCGCTGGCCTCCATTTCCGCCGCTTGGCCCCAGGTCAGATATCCCGGCTTTCCCATCAGGCTCGTAATGACAAAGATCGCCGCTTTCATCCCGTATTTCTTCAAGATCGGATACGCGTATGTATAATTATCCGCATAACCGTCGTCGAAGGTAATCAGCACCGGATTCGACGGAAGCGGAGCGCCGTCCGTAAACGCCATATACATCTCGTGGGGCGTAATCGTATGATACCCGTTGTCCTTCAGGAAAGCCATCTGTTGTTCAAAATCCGGCGGCTGCACCGAAAGGGAATGGTTCATATGATCCACCTTATGATAGTTGAGCACGATGACCTTCGGCCCACTCACACTGTCCGCACTGCCCGCCGCCTTGCTCTGCTCCGGCCTTTGGGCGAGGAAGCAGACTGCAGCCGCGAAAAACAACAGCAATAATATTTTTTTCTGCGCAACAATCCGCGCAATAATTCGATACACACTGATTCCTCCCTTAATGTTCCTTAGTATACCGCGCCGCCAAAAAAAAAGCTACCCTGAAAAAGAAAAACGTGCTATACTATACCAATCAAATCGAATTACATCTCACAAAGGAGGTTATTGACATGACGATTACGAAGGATATGAGCATCATGGAGGTAGTTCAGAAATATCCCGACACTGTCGAGGTTTTCATGAATTCCGGCATGGGCTGCCTTGGCTGCGCCGCCGCGCATTTCGAGAACATTGAGCAGGGCGCGCTGGCCCACGGCATCGACGTCGACGGCTTGATGGAGGGCCTCAACGCCGTCGTCCCGCAGGCGTAAAACAGGGCAAAAAAATCGTCGCATCAGTTCAAAACCGATGTGACGATTTTTTATTTGCTCAATTTTTATCCGTATCAAATAACAATGTCACAGGCCCGTCGTTCACCGAGGCGACCTGCATATCCGCGCCGAACTGCCCGCGCTCGACAACGAATCCCTTCGCTTCGCACGCCGCCATGAACTTCTCATATAGCGGCTCCGCGACCTCCGGTTTCGCCGCTTTCGAAAAGCCCGGACGGCGGCTTTTCAGATCAGCGTACAGCGTAAACTGTGAAACGACGAGCAACTTCCCGCCGACTGCCTCCAGCGAAAGATTCATCTTCCCTGCCTCGTCCTCAAAGACGCGAAGCCCGCAGACCTTGTCAGCCAGCCATTCCGCTTCCCGCTCCGTATCCTCCGGCCCGACGCCCAACAGGACCAAAAAACCAACCCCAATCCGCCCTACACACGTACCGTCAATCGTCACCGACGCTTCCTTGACGCGCGTCACCACTGCCCGCATATAATAAATACCTCCCAGCAAAACCTTTCATATTTGTCACGGCAATAGTATACTATATCGTATGATAGAATCAACATAATTATCGAAGGGGGGCGAAACTGTGCGGCATATTATTTCCATTTGCGTATTCCTTTGCGCGCTCGCCTGCGCCTTTTTCGCCTTCTCGCGAGACGACCAACAAGACCGTGCCGTTCCCGTCTCGACCGATTTTCCCGCAATCCGACGGCGTATCCTGCTCATCCCGCTCGACAGCCGCCCCCCCTGCGGACGCTTTGTCCAAGACGCTGGGCGCATCGCAGGCGTCGAAGTCGTCCTGCCGCCTGCCGAGCTGCTCGACGAATATTTCCGCCCCGGCGACACTGCCGCGCTTCAATCATGGACGATGGAACACATTGCGGGTTTCGACGCAGCCATCCTTTCCATCGACCAATTGCTTCACGGCGGTCTCATCGCTTCCCGGCAAGCGAAAAAAACAATTGCCGACGAAGAAGATCTGCTCGATTTTCTGCGCCGGCTGCGCGCCGCACATCCGAACATCCCTCTTTACGCTTTCAGCATCCTGCCGCGCATGACGCCTCCGGACGGTCTCGTCGACTGGGAAGAGCAAAAACGTCTGATGAAATATTCGCGCCTTTTGGGGCGCCTTGCCCGTGAAAAGAATCCCAGAGACGAGGATCTCTCCGCTCTCGATGACCTGCGTGCTTCCATTTCAGCAGAAAATCTCGCACAATATGAGCGTCTCTTTGCGAACTACGCCGACTTCGGCCAACGCTTGATTTCTCTCGCCGAAAACGGCACGCTGGACCGTCTCGTCATCGGACAGGACGACAGCGAGCCAAACAGCATTCCCAATCTCGTCCTGCACAAGTTTTCGGAGCTTCTCGCCGCAAAAAGCATAAGCGAAAACCGTGTTTTCCTGGCGCAGGGCGCCGACGAGCTGGCGCTTTCCATCCTTGCCGCCGACGAAGCGCAGCGCAATGGTTTTTCGCCCCGCGTCGCGCTGATATACAATGATTCCTCCACCCCTGACTGCGTCCTTCCCTATATGGGTGCGACACTGGAAAAAACCGCACGGGAAAAAATCCACTTTACCTGCGGCACGATTGCCGCGTCTCCTGAAACTGCCGATTTCACACTGTACATTTCCGCCAATGACAAGGCGACAGCGAACACCCGCAAAGCTGCCGCCGCAACAATCAATACGTTGCTCGACAATAAACGCGCCGTCGCCCTCGTCGACCTTGCCGAACATTTACGGCTCGACGAGACGCTGCTTCCCGTCCTTGTCGAAAATAAAACGCCTATCCACATGTTGGCCGCCTATGCAGGCTGGAATACCGCCAGCAATTCCGTCGGAACCGCCGTCGCCCACGCCGTCCTGCTACAAATCGCACAGCGGCGCGCACAAACGGAAAACGACGCACTAAGTGTCACCGCCGCGCATATTTCGTTCCTCGACGGCAGATTCCTCGAAGACTGCTATTACCTTAAGGACGTCGTCGATCATCTCAACTACTCTCTCGAAAAATGCGGAGCGCAAAACGGACGCGGCCTTGAATACAACTACAACTATCCCCTCGGCTCATTGCTGTTGGAAACCGCCATTGAAAACCGCCGCACCCGTCTCGTCCATACCGCAGCCTATCAAACGCCATTTACATTCAAGACGGAAAACGCAACGCTGCTTCTCCGCGCCACGGACTTCACCGCCACCGCCCGCTTCCCCTGGCCCCGCACCTTCGAGATCGACCTTCG